>UROJ01000106.1 GCA_900549335.1 uncultured Collinsella sp. | reverse complement strand
TACGAGTTAGGCTCCGGTCTCGTGGGCTCGGAGATGTGTATAAGAGACAGAAGGGGTGGGGAAAGATGTTGAAAAATGGGGCGGTTCCCCATATTATTGATGACGTCGACAGGCGGGGTGGTTCCCCGCGTACGTGCCATCTGAGTAACCGAGGGGAGGGCGCACATGGGAATGACTGGTGCATACGAGCGCAATCTCGATGCAAAAGGTCGTCTGTCCCTGCCTGCACCCCTTCGCGAGGAGCTTGGAGAGCACGTTCGCGTGTTCAAAGCCCTGGATGTCGATGCTCTGTACGTGTTCTCTGCCGAGGCCTTCGATAAGTGGGTCGAAGGACTCTTCGCGGGTCGTGAGGGCCACGAGGGTTTTAACCCGCGTGACATTAACGACCAGAAGCTCATGAGGGCGATCAACAAGCGCACCACGTCGATGGACGTGGACAGCGCCGGTCGTATCGGTCTTTCCGAGTCTCTCCGCAAGCAGGCGAACCTCGACCGCGAGGTTACGGTTGTGGGCAACTACGACCACCTTGAGGTTTGGGATCGCGCCGCGGCCGATGAGGACGATGACGATGAGGCCCTGCTGGACCTCTTCTTCTCGTAAGGGCAAGGCACGGGTAACGGATGGAGCGTGGGATCTTGACACAAGAATATCGGCATGAACCTGTCATGCTCGGCGAAGTGCTTGAGTCGCTGCGGCTAAAGAGCGGCTCCGTTGTCTGCGATTGCACCCTTGGCGGTGCCGGCCATTCGGTAAAGATGGCCGCGCAGGTGGGGGAGACGGGCCTTTTGCTCGGCGTCGATCAGGACGACATGGCCCTCGAGGCCGCTGGCGCCCGTCTGGACCGCGAGGTTCCCGGCGTTCCGCACCAGCTGCTGAAGGGCAACTTCGGCGACTTGGACGAGCTGCTTTGCTCGGCCGAGGTGCCCGGGGTCGATGGCTTCCTGTTCGATTTGGGCGTTTCGTCACCGCAACTCGATATCCCTGGCAGGGGCTTTTCGTATAACGAGGACGCCCCATTGGACATGCGGATGGATCCGGGTAATAACACCTTAAACGCAGCTGAGGTCATCAACACCTATAACGAACACGACCTCGCCCGGATTCTACGCGTCTACGGCGAAGAGAAGTTCGCCTCGCAGATCGCGCGCGAGATCGTGCGCCGCCGCGAGCAAGAACCGATCGAAACCACCGGCCAATTTGTCGAGATCATCAAGGCGGGTATCCCGGCTGCCGCTCGTCGGCATGGCGGACACCCGGCCAAGAAAAGTTTCCAGGCCATTCGCATCGAGGTCAATCACGAACTCGATGTGCTCGAACGAGGGCTTGATGCCGCCACCAGGTGGCTCAACCCGGGCGGACGTATCTGCGTCATCTCGTATCACTCGCTCGAGGACCGTATCGTAAAGAACCACTTTAAGGAGATGAGCCAGGGGTGCACGTGTCCGCCGGAGATTCCGGTGTGCGTGTGCGGCAACGTGCCGATACTCAAGGTCATCACCCGCAAACCCTTGGTTGCCCAGCCTGATGAGGTTGAGCGCAACCCTCGGGCGAGATCAGCCAAAATCCGCGTGGCGCAGCGTCTGTAGGCGCGACCGCGCGATATTGGACCTCCCGCTCGCACCATAAACGAAGCTTAAACACACTACCAACGTACTCGGGATGGGAGGCGGCATATCATGGGCTACAACACTTCAAGCGCAGCACTCGCCTATGATATGAACGCCATGCCCGCCTATCGTGAGACGCCGCAGGCCCCCGTTGCTCCCCGTGAGCAGCGCACGCCGCGCTTTGATGTCTACACGGGCGCGGGCCGTCAGGCAAACCAGGCGGTAAGTCCGGTTTTCATGAGCGTTCTTAAAACGTTTTGCATCATTGCGGCTATCTTCATGACGATCGGCGTCGCCCGCGTGGCGCTCGCCGGCGTTACGGCCCAGGTGCTCAACAGCAACGCCGAGCTTACCAACACGCTCGAAAAGGCGACCGACGAGAGCTCCGACCTGGAGGTCATGCATTCGGTCTATGGCGCCGACACGCGCATTCGCGACCTTGCGGGCGCTTATGGCATGGTGGAGCCCAGCGAGAGCGTTACACTTGACTTTTCGCAGGATGCAGCCGCGGGCGCCAACGCGACCGCGACCGCTCAGTAGCAAGACGGTAGCTGAGTATGACAAATGACTATCGCCGCGGTTCTGATGGGGGCCGCGGTTCTGGACGTCCCTCGTCGCGGGGACGTTCTGGTTATCAAGGAACGGGTCGGCCATCTTACAACGCCGGGCAGTCCCGTGGCAACGACCCGGCGTCGCGACTTCGCGGCTCGGGCGGCCCTCAAGTGCATAACACCAGGTCGCGCAAGAGTTCGTCGACCGAATGGCTCACAGGCGCGCCTCTGCCTCGCCGCAAAGCCGTCATGGGATTCATTGGGCTTGGCTTGGGCTTGGGCGTCTTTCGCCTTGCCGACTATCAAATTGTCGAAGCCGATAAACTGCGCGAGCGTGCCGATGCGCGCCGCCTGCTTGCGCAGACCCTCTATGCCAAACGTGGCACCATCTACGACCGCAACGGTAACGTGCTGGCGTCGTCGGTCGAATGTCGCAACATCGCCGTGAACCCGCAGCTTGTCGAGGATGTTGACAAGACGGTGTCGGCGCTGGTCAAGGCAACTGGAATCGATAAAAAGACCTGCCGTAAGCTCGTCGAGTCCGATGGCACCTGGGTATATATCAAGCGCCAGGTGGACGAAGACGATGCTGCGGCGCTGGAGAAGAAGAACCTGCCCGGCGTGCTTTTTGAGCAGGCCATGAAGCGTGTATATCCATACGGCAATCTGGCATCGCAGGTGCTGGGTGTAGTGAATGTAGACAACGACGGCTTGACGGGTCTCGAAAAGCAATACAACAAGCTTCTGACCGGCACGAATGGTTCCCTCGTGCGCGAGCGCGCGAGGGACGGCAGCTATATCGCGGGCGGTGCCTATAAAAAGGTGGCTGCGGTCGACGGCGTTGACATCGTGACGACGCTCGACGTCAATATCCAGCAAGCGGCTGAGGATGCTCTGGCGGAGGCTGTCGAGAAGACAAAGGCCAAGAACGGCTCGGCTTTGGTCACCGACCCCACGACTGGTGAAATTCTCGCCGCCTGCTCGTACCCGACCTACGACCAGACCGATCTGGAGAACGCCAAGACCGAGGATATGAACCTGCGCCTGGTCACTGACGCCTACGAGCCCGGCTCGGTCTTTAAGACGCTCGTGGCGGGCGCCGGCTTCGACTTGGGCGTCGTGCGATCGAGTACGTCGTTTGAGGTGCCGGCGAGCATCAAGGTGGGTGACGATACCGTTACCGATGCCGATAAGCGCGACTATGGCATGACCATGGATGTGCGCGAGATGATGCGCCGTTCGTCAAACGTGGGCTTTGTCCTGGTGGGGCGCAAGATCGGTGCCGATGACTTTGCCGCCTATGTGGACAAGTGGGGCATAGGTCACAGCTCCGGTGTCGATTTTCCGGGCGAGAGCCTGGGCATCGTCAAGGAGCGTGACCAGTATGACGGTGCCACGCTGGGCTCGATGAGCTTTGGACAGGCGCTGTCTGTCTCGCCGATTGAGATCGCACGTGCCGTGGGCGGCATCGCCAACGGCGGCGTGATGATGACCCCGCACTTCTATAAGTCCAGCAAAGGCGACGAGAAGGACTGGGGCGAAGGCGAGCGCGCGATTTCGGAGGACGCCGCATCCCAGGTGACATCGTGCATGCAGACGGTCGTGTCCGAGGGAACGGGCGTTGGCGGCGCGGTTGACGGCTATGACGTGGCGGGTAAGACCGGTACGGCCGAACGTGCCGACGAGAACGGCGGCTACCTCAAGGAGAACTACATGTCGTCCTTTATGGGCTTTGCGCCGGCACAATCGCCCAAGGTGCTGTGCTATATCACGCTCGACGGAACGCCGAGCGGCTCAGATGCCGCTGCGGTGCCGTTCCAGTCCATTATGGCCAATGCGCTCGACGTGCTGGGTATCCCGCACACGAAGTAGGGGGTTACAATCTTTGGGGCGTGGTTTGTTGTCCCATATGAGGGGTGTTCACATGCCCTGCACCACGCATGCGCGGCGCTGGGATACAATACGCCGATAGCATTATTAGGTTTACAGGGGAGCTGCAATGATAGAGATCGCCGTCAACAACCTCGCGGCCGCAACAGGGGCCCGAACCGTGACGGGAGAAGCCGATCGGGTATGCCGCGGGTGCGTTATCGACTCGCGCCAGGTCGAGGAAGGGACGATTTTCGTCGCCTTTCCCGGTGAAAACGTCGACGGCAATGATTTTGCTTCCCGTGCCGTCCAGTCGGGTGCCGGCGCCGTCGTGATGACGCGTGAGCCTGAGGCCGAGCTGGTCTCGCTGGCGCAGGACAAGGGCTGTGCCATCTTGCTGACCGATGATCCCGAGGACTTTCTGCTGCGTTTGGCGCACACGTACCGTCTGGAGCTTGGCTGCCTGGTCGTTGGTATTACCGGTTCCATCGGCAAGACGACGACCAAGGACGTGCTCGCCGCCGTGCTCGCCAAGCGCTATCGTGTCTGGGCCACCAAGGGCAATTTCAATAACCTGATCGGCATGCCGCTCACGGTGCTTTCCGCTCCGGCCGATACCGAGGTCCTGGTGCTCGAGATGGGCATGAACCATTTCCACGAGATTGAGCGCCTGTCCCAGTCCGCCAATCCCAACCTTGCCATCGTGAGCAAGATTGGCACCTCTCACATCGGCATTTTGGGCAGCCGCGAGAACATCGCCCGCGCTAAGGCCGAGATTGTCCAGGGTATGTGCGCCGCCGGCGACTTCTTGCCGCTGCTGGTTTTGGGCGGTGAGGACGACTTTACGCCGTTCATTCGCGATACGTTCGCCCAGCCTGCTGGTATCGATGTGATGCTGGCCGGCGTCTCGGACGATGATGAGGTCCGCGCCCGCGAAGTTCGTGTTGATGACGAGGGCCGTCCGGTCTTTACGCTCGATTTTGGCCAGGGTGAGACGATCGATACCATGCTTGCCATCCCCGGCGTGCAGTCCGTTCCTAACGCCGTTAAGGCCGCCGCGGTTGCCTATCGCCTGGGCGTGACGCCCGAGCAGATCGATGCTGCCTTTAGAGGCCTCACGATCACCGGTCACCGCCAGGAGATCAAACGCGCCAAGAGCGGTGCCCGCGTCATCGACGATTCCTATAACGCCAGTGCCGAATCCATGGCTGCTGGCCTCGATCTACTGTGTTCGCTTTCCTGCATGGGGTCTCGCATGGCGATCTTGGGCGAGATGGGCGAGATGGGCGATGAGGCTCCTCGCATGCATGAACTCGTGGGCGCCTATGCCGCCGCCAAGAAGCTCGACATGCTGGCGTGCGTGGGTGGTGAGCTGGCCCAGCTTATGGCCGATGCTGCGCGCATGATGGGCATGGACGAGGACCGCATCCAGGTGTTCTCCGATTATCAGCAGGTGCTCGACCGCATGGGCGGCGCGCTTGAAAAACATGATGTTGTACTGGTCAAGGGTTCCCGCTTTGTTGGGCTCGACCGCTTTGTGGAAG
>UROJ01000105.1 GCA_900549335.1 uncultured Collinsella sp. | reverse complement strand
TACTCGCCGTGCACGTCGCTCATAAAATGCTCGGTGCCCTTGGGTAGGTTGAGGATGGCCGAGAGGTTGATAATCTCGGTAAATGCGGATTGTTCGGTGGGGAACTGTCTCGACAGCAGGCGCAGATACTTGAAGTCTTGCGGGTTGCGATCGAATGCGACCATGAAACACCTTCCGATGGGGCTGGTAAAACTGATAAACAGCGTCAAACGTTTATCAGTATGCGCCGCTTTTGTTTCGATTTTGCGCCAGCGGCTGAATTGTCGGCTGAACGGTTTGGTAAATCGATTTAGTTGAGGTAGATATGGCGGTTGAGTGGAGACAACAGAGGGTGTTTTCTCAGATATTTATGCGTGGGGTCGGTGGAGACGATGGTGGTAAAGATGTTCGCTATTTTTGGTTCGATTTGGTAAATAGTGGACATATGTACCGTATGTAGGCTCACTGTGCGATAATTTGCGCAGCAATGAGTAAGGAGCCTCATATGAGTGATTTTGTCCTGACCTGTGAATCCGCCGCCGACCGAACCCGTGAGTTCTTTGCGTCGCGCAATGTCCCTGTCGTGTGTTTTCATTACGAGATCGACGATGTTGTCTATACGGACGATCTGTATCAGTCGATTACGCCGGACAAGTTTTTTGCCCAGATTGCCGCGGGCGCCATGCCCAAGACGTCTCAGGTGAGCGTGGGTGAGTACGAGGAGTTTTGGGAGCCGTTTGTTGCCGAGGGTAAAGACGTGCTGCACCTGACGTTGTCGTCGGGCATTTCGGGCACGTATGGATCGGCCTGCGTTGCGGCGCAGATGCTCGCGGATCGCTATCCCCAGGGCGGCAAGGTGCGCGTCGTCGATTCGCTGGCGGCGTCTTCGGGCTTTGGCCTGTTGCTGGAATATGCCGCCGACGTGCGCGATAGCGGGGCTTCACTCGACGAGACGGCTGCCTGGATCGAGGAGCACAAACTCAACCTGCACCACTGGTTCTTCTCGACCGATCTGTCGAGCTACCTGCGCGGCGGTCGCATTTCGGCCGCGAGCGCGATCATCGGCACGGCGCTTAAGATTTGCCCGCTTATGACGGTCGATTGCGACGGCAAGCTGTCACCATGTGAGAAGATTCGCACTAAGAAGCGCGCGATTTCCGAGATGGCCAAGACCATGATGGCACACGTGCAGGACGGTGCGGATTATTCGGGTAAGTGCATCATGTCGCACTCGGCGTGCCGCGAGGATGCCGAGGCAGTTGCGGCGCTGATTGAGGAACAGGTTCCGCAGCTTAAAGGCAAGATTGAGATCAATGACATCGGTACTCTGATTGGCTCGCATACCGGACCTGGTACGGTGGCGCTCTTCTTTATGGGCGACAAGCGCGTGGATTAATTTGCCCCATCACGTCGCTGCATGATTGCTCAAACGATAACGGCCCGCCTCACGTTTGTGGGGCGGGCCTTGCTGTTACGATTAGCGTTTCTTTCCGCGGAAGAAGAAGCCGTGCAGTGACGGCTTGAGGCCGCGGTTGGCGCGATGCTCCTCGACGCGCTCGTGGATCGAAGCGACGCGCTCGATGACTTCGTCGGGAATCGGCACATCGGGATTCATGTTCTCGACCTGGCTGACCTCGGCGGCGGCGACCTGGTCGATAATGGGCACATCGTCGCGCGAGATGACAGGTGTGGCTTCTTCCTTCATCTTGCGATAACGCTGCATCATGTCGGTCTGTAGCTGCTGTGCCGAAGGCGGCGTCCAGATGATGGCGTTGGCGCCGGCGGCGATGGTCTCACGGATGCTCTCGGGCGTCTTGCCGCCCGGCGCGATGAGCGGCAGGTTGGGATAGTGCTCGCGCAGTTCACGCAGGACCTGGGGCGTGTTTTTGCCGGCGGCGATGTTGAGAATCTTGGCTCCGGCGCGCACTTTGGCATGCGCATCGTCGTCGCAACGTACGACCGTGGCGATGACGGGGATGTCGGCGATGTTGGTGATGTGCTCGACCATCTCGGCAGTAGCGGGGGAGTTGACCACGCAGCCCGCCGCGCCCTGCATCTCGGAGACGGCTGCCATCTGCACGGAGCGCTTACCGGTCGTAGTTCCGCCGCCCACGCCTACAAAGACCGGGCACTCGGCGACGGTCAGCAGCGCTTGCGTAATGGCGGGCTGCGGCGTGAAAGGGTAGACCGCAAAAACGGCATCGGCGTTGGAGTTGCGGATAACCGCGACATCGGTAGTGTAAATGAGCGACTTGATGCGGCGGCCGAAGAGCGTGAAGCCGCTGGCCTCCTCGATCTCGTCGGGCATGCGAAGAGCAGCCTTGCGCAGACGTCCGTCGATGGGCAGGGGCTCCATGGGGAGCAGTCCGTTGGGGGTCACGGCTACCTGGGGCTCGGTGAACTCGTCTGCGAGCTCGACCTCGGAGAAATCGACCGAGGCGACGATGCCCTCGTGAACCTCGGCGGGTACATCGATGGGAGCTTGGTCGTTTGCCGCGGCAGGCGTGTCGAAGGAGCTGGTGCCGACAAAGGCGTCGACGCGTTCGTTTAGGTCGTTGAGGGTATCCATGGAGGCTCGATTCTATGCGATGGTGGCCGGCGCGATGCAGCCGGAATTGCGAATGCTAAATCGTTTGACGAGTTGATTTTTCCCCGCCGCACCATCCGTTAGACCGAAGGGCGGGAGAACGTGAAGGAGCTGTGGTGGCGAGGATCGAGGTGCTATCTTGAAAGCCCCGTTTAAAAGAGAGGTGACGCGGTATGGAATTGACAGCAATGTTTGGCTCGATTGGCCTGTGCGTGGGCGCAATCGTTGCCGCCGCGGTCATCTACTTTGTGGTCACGGCCATTAAGGGCAAAAGGGCCGAACGCAAGGAGCGCGCGATGCTTAAACAGCATCGCGACCAGCAGGGCAAACGCGCACAGAGATAGCTTGTTGAGTTTTTGATCCGTGCGCTAGCTGCGTTTTCGGATCAGGGCAATGTAGAAGCCCTCAAAATCGCGGCTAGGCGGAATGGTCAGCGTGCCGGGCATACCGTTGGCGATGGCCGAGACATGGCCGGCGGCGATGGCCTCGGTGAGGGCGTTGCACTCGATATGCGGCTCCTCGCCGGCATCCTGGGCGCGACGCGCTTCACTTTCGCTCGGTGTGCCGTCGAGGGGGATAAGCTCGCAATCCATGTGCTTGTCGAGGGCCTCTTGCAGGGCGTCCTCGTTTTCCTGCGGCATGATCGAACAGGTGGAATAGACGAGCATGCCGCCCGGTTTGAGGGCTCCCATGGCGCGGTCCAGAAGCGCGCGCTGCGAGCGGGCGCACTTGACGAGCAGCTGCTCGGTGAGGCCGCGCAGGCTTTTCTCGTTGCCACTGATGACGGTGCCCGTGCCGGTGCAGGGAGCGTCGAGCAGGATGCGGTCAAAGCGGAAGAACTCGTCGAGCTCGCGTGCGTCGATGCGCATGACGGGCACGTTTTTGGCACCTTGGCGGTGGAGGTTGGACTCAAGCTTTTCGGCGCGGGGAATGCTCATCTCGCAGGCCGTGAGGTGTGCCTGGCCCTGGGTGAGGGCGGCGATCTGCGTCGTCTTGCCGCCAGGGGCTGCGCACATGTCCAGGATGTCCTCGCCTGCCTGGGCACCCAACACCAAAGGCGGCATCATGGACGACAGGCTCTGTAGGTAGATCTTGCCGTCGCGGTAGATGTCGAGGTCCCATAGGTCGGAAACCTGGGCCTCGGGCAGGATAAAGGCGTCCGGATACCAGGTAACGGTTTGGTGCTCGATGCCGGCGGCATCGAGCGCCGCAACGATGTCCTCGGCGGTTGCCTTGAGCGTGTTGGCGCGCAGTGTGACCGGGCGTGTGACCGCGGCGCCGAAGCCCTCGATCATGAGCTCGGCATCGGCGGGCGCATAGGCGCCGGCGACCGTGTCGACCATAAAGCGCGGCAGGTCGGCGGCGCAGGGAAGGGCGGCAAGCTGGTCGGAAAGCTCGGTGGAGGCAAACTGCCTGAGCTTGATCTCGGGCTTGACCTGCTTTTTCTGCTTACGACGACGCGGCTTGGACATCCGTCTTTCCTTCCCATTCCATTAAAAGTAGTCAATTTGGGACGGGGCTATTTTAGCTGCCCGTCCGTTTCGGCAGGCGTTGCAGTTAAATTTGGGACGGGGTAGCTAAAATAGCCCCGTCCCAAATTGACTACTCTGCCTTGGTGTTGGCTTAGTACTGGCTCTCGTGCTTGCTGAAGAAGTCGAAGCGCGGGGGCAGCGGCTTCACGCGGTGCTCACCGGGCTTCTCGCCCAAGCTCTCCACAAACTCGTCCGTGGAGGCAAAGATGTTATCCCAGCTAAAGAAGGCGACCGGATCGACGTCGAAGTATTCGCAGATGAGCTCGCAGCCGGCCGGCACAATACCGTGCATGAGCACGGTCGCCACGCGCAGCTCGGTAAAGGCGTCGACGAGGGCCTGCGTCATGGCGGCGTTGGCTGGCTCACCCTCGAGCTTGTTGGCGGCCTTGGAGGCGTCACTCCAGCGCTTGTTGGCGGCGCGCAGGTAGTCGTCGCACACGGCAAGCGCACGGTGCGTCTCGAACTTGTACATGGCCTGCTCAAAGGCAAGGGCAGCCTGCTCGGCGGCCTCGACCACGGCGGCAGAGGCCGCGCCGGCGGGGATGCAGCCGTTGCGATAGGGACTCTCGTCGCCTTCCTTGACGGCGACGCCGTAGAAGCAGCTGCGGGCCAGGCGGTTGAACACGCCGGTCAGCAGCGCGCTCTCCTTAAGGGCCGGATCGATGACGCGCTTGTCGTCGCAGGCGCGCACCTCGTTGCCGTCCTTGTCCTTGCCAGTCACGCGCGTGTCATATGCCTTGGGGCTAAAGCTCACCGGCTTCTCGGACAGGCCGAGCGACAGCCAATGCGCGCGCATCTGCTCGCAGGTGTAGTGGTTGAGCAGGTCGTCTGCCGGCGGGGGAGGCGTCTGCGAGGACGAGCTGGCCTTTTTGCCCATGTAGAGCAGGTGGTAGCAGGCGCTGACGGTGCTCTGCGTAAGGTCCCAACCCAGGGCCTCCCACATGGCGGTCTGCGCGATGCAGTAGAAATAGATGTTGTCCTGACCGATGAACTGGTAAATCTGAGCGTCGTCAGAGCACCACCAGTCGCGCCAGTCGAGCGAGCTGTGCTGGTAGGTGGGCGCGGGCACCTGCGTGGAGTCGGCGGCGGGCTCGCCCATGAGGGCGGCATCCTGGGCGGCGACACCCTCGGTCACGCCGGCGGCCTTGGCATCGCGTGCAAGCACGGTGCGGGTGTAGCTGATGGGCGCCCACAGGCTCTCGGGCCAGCACCAGCAGGTGACGTCGTTCACGCCGTCGACCTCGGGCACCGGAACGCCCCAGTCGATGTTGCCGGTGATGCGGAAGGGCACGAGCGCCTTGCCGCTGCGGAAGCGCACGCCGCCGTTGGCGAGCACTGCGTGGGCATCGTCGCGCTCCTTCCAGCTGGGGAAGGTGACGGTAAAGCTGCTCTTGTTGCCCTCGGGCTCCAGCACGGTGTGTTCAGGAAGCTGATCCTCGACGGCATCGAAGGCCTCGCGGAACTTGTTCTGGATGTAGAGCTGGGCCGGTAGCAGCCACTCCTCCATAGTCTTG
>UROJ01000104.1 GCA_900549335.1 uncultured Collinsella sp. | reverse complement strand
ATGACCTCGATTCTCTCTGACGAGAACTCTCAGCGCATCATCAACGGTATTCCTCTGGGCCGCGCCGCCCAGGCCAGCGAGCCTGCGCAGATGGTGCTGTTCTTCGCTTCCGACCTCGCCAGCTTCGTGAACGGCGAGATCGGTGACTGCGACGGCGGCATCGTCTTGGACGGGTAATACCCCGCGGTGATCGTTTGGCGGCGACCCTGGCGACTCGGGGTTGTCGCCTTCTTTCTGACATAGGCGCGTGCGGCTGCGATTCGCATGCATCCAAAGGAGATATATATGAGTGAATCGACTGCGGTGGAGGCGCCGGCGGCAAAGGAGCCGTTCTTTAAGATGTCCTCCATCCCGGGTGCCAATATTTTGGTGCCGCTTCTGTTGGGCTGCCTGCTCAACACGCTGTTCCCCGACCTGTTTAAAACACTCGGCAGCTTTACGCTTGGCATGACCCAGCAGGGCGCAGGCCCGCTTGTTGGCGCTTTTTTGCTCATCGTCGGTACGACGATTTCGTTTAAGAGTGCTCCTGCCGCCGCTGCCCGCGGTGCCATCATCATAGCCGTCAAGCAGATCGTGGTCGTTGCCGTGTCGCTGCTCATCCTTTATGTGTTCAACGACAACCTGTTTGGCATCTCGGCCATGGTAATGCTGGCCGCTTGCACGGGTGCCAACAACGCTATGTACGCTGGACTGATGGGCACCATGGGCAACGAGGCCGAGCGTGGCGCCGTCGCCATCACCACGCTGGTTGTCGGCCCTCCGGTCACGATGATTGTCCTTGGTGCCGCCGGCCAGGCTCCGATCGGCTGGTCGCTCGTGGGCGCCATCCTGCCGATCATCGTCGGCATTATCCTGGGCAACCTCTTCCCGAGCTTTAAGAAGATGATGGCACCGGCACTTTCCGCCATCATCGTGCTCGTCTTCTTTGCCATGGGTTCGACCATGACTTTTGGTCAGCTTATCAACGGTGGTCTTCCCGGCATCCTGCTCGGCGTGATCTGCTCGGTGATCTTTGCAATTCCCGTCATCGCGGTCGATAAGCTCACGGGCGGTACGGGTGTCGCAGGTGCGGCCATCTCGAGCTGCGCCGGAGCCAATGTGGCCACGCCTGCTGCTATGGCAAGCGTCAACGAGGCCATGTACGGCGGTGCGGTGCTCGCGACGGCCACGGCACAGGTTGCTGCCTGCGCAATCGTAACGGCTATTTTGACCCCGCTGGTCACCAGCTGGTGCTACAAGCATTTTGAGGGCCAGGGTCACAGCAAGGCAACGACCGACAAGGCCGCCTCAGCCGCCTAATGCCAAGCGGCAATCAAAGCTAAATAACTAGCCATGCCACAGGGCGGCCCCGGGGGAAATCCCGTGGCCGCCCTGCAGTTTCTGTGGGGTCTCTGGGGCACTTTACCCTGCTAAAACTGGCATAACAGCTAGAGTGAACGTCGTACAAAGGCAAGGAAAAATACCAAACAAATCGGTGAACGGTAGTTGTTCGCGCTCGCATTTCCTGCGGATTTGTTAAAAACGCCCTAATGGTATAAAAAAAGAAACATATAACAGCCCTGATGAAGGGGGTGGCTATGTTATCCTTCTCAAACGGGTGAAATCTTGGGTTTTGGGTTGTAGTTCCAAGGTGGATAAACGTTTTCCCTACACCAACGTGTGGTGAAGAACGGAAGAAGCCGGTAGTGCAAGCCGAACATTCAAGAATTCAATAAGCAGCGGTGTGAGAGAGCGCCGCATTACACGTAACTAGGAGCGTGGTTACACAATGCAGGAGGCATGGGAAGGCTTCAAGGAAGGCATTTGGACGGGAGAGGTGGACGTCCGAGACTTCATCCAGAAGAACTACACCCCCTACGAGGGCGACGAGTCGTTCCTCGCCGGCCCGACCGAGCGTACCAAGGAGCTGTGGGGCGAGGTTCTCGACCTGCTGCTTAAGGAGCGCGAGCAGGGCGGTGTCCTCGATATGGACACCAAGACCGTCACGGGTATCGTGAGCCACCCCGCTGGCTACATCGATAACGCCCACCGCGAGAAGGAGACCATCGTCGGTCTCCAGACCGACAAGCCGCTTAAGCGCGCGCTGCACGTCAACGGTGGTATCCGCATCGCTTGCCAGGCTGCCAGCCAGCACGGCTATAAGGTCGACGAGAACGTTGTCGAGCGCTACACCTTCGAGCGCAAGACCCACAACGCCGGCGTCTTCGATGTTTACACCCCCGAGATGCGTGCTTGCCGCTCGGCTCACATCATCACCGGTCTGCCCGATGGCTATGGCCGCGGCCGCATCATCGGCGACTACCGTCGTGTCGCCCTGTACGGTGTCGACTACCTGATCAAGGACAAGGAGGCCCAGAAGGCTTCCACCCCGACGGTCATGACCGCCGACAACATCCGCGACCGCGAGGAGCTGCAGGAGCAGATCCGTGCCCTCGGTGAGCTCAAGATGATGGCCGAGACCTATGGTTTCGATATTTCCAACCCTGCTACCAACACGCAGGAGGCCATCCAGTGGATGTACTTCGCCTACCTCGCTGCCGTCAAGGAGCAGAACGGCGCCGCTATGTCCATCGGCCGTACCTCCACGTTCATCGACATCTACGCTGAGCGCGACCTTGCCAACGGTACCTTCACCGAGGAGCAGATCCAGGAGTTCGTGGATCACTTCATCATGAAGCTCCGCATGGTCAAGTTTGCCCGTACCCCCGAGTACCAGGCCCTGTTCACCGGCGACCCGCAGTGGGTCACCGAGTCCATCGGCGGCATGGGTGTTGACGGCCGTACGCTCGTTACCAAGATGAGCTACCGCTACCTGCACACGCTCGAGAACATGGGCACCAGCCCCGAGCCCAACATGACCGTTCTGTGGTCGACCCGTCTGCCCGAGAACTTCAAGAAGTTCTGCGCCAAGACTTCCGTCGCCAGCTCCTCGATCCAGTACGAGAACGACGACCTCATGCGCGTCTATCACGGCGACGACTACGGCATTGCCTGCTGCGTGTCCTCCATGCGCATCGGCAAGGAGATGCAGTTCTTCGGCGCTCGCGCCAACCTGGCCAAGTGCCTGCTGTACGCACTCAACGGCGGTGTTGACGAGGTCTCCAAGAAGCAGGTCGGCCCCAAGTATCGCGCCGTCGAGGGCGATACGCTCGATTACGACGACGTTGTGGCCAAGTACAACGACATGATGAAGTGGCTCGCTGGCGTGTACGTCAACTCGCTGAACATCATTCACTACATGCACGACAAGTATTGCTACGAGCGTATCCAGATGGCTCTGCACGACAAGCACGTGCACCGCTGGTTCGCTACGGGCATCGCTGGCCTTTCCGTCGTGGCTGACTCCCTGTCCGCCATCAAGTACGCCAAGGTCCACCCCGTCCGTGACGAGAACGGCATCATCGTCGACTTCGAGACCGAGGGCGAGTTCCCCAAGTACGGTAACGACGACGACCGCGTCGACCAGATCGCTCACGACGTTGTGCACCAGTTCATGGAGTACATCCGCATGAACGACACCTACCGCAACTCCGTGCCCACGACCTCGGTTCTGACCATTACCTCCAATGTCGTGTACGGTAAGAAGACCGGTTCCACGCCTGACGGCCGCAAGGCTGGTCAGCCGTTCGCCCCGGGTGCTAACCCCATGCACAAGCGCGATAGCCACGGCGCCATCGCTTCGCTGTCTTCGGTTTCCAAGCTCCCGTTCCGCGATGCTCAGGACGGCATCTCCAACACCTTCTCCATTATCCCGAGTGCGCTCGGCAAGGAGGACCAGGTGTTCTTTGGCGATATCGACCTTGATCAGCTGGGCGAGTAACTATTGTTAGTGCTATACTAACAATAACGATTACTGATTAGCGCGCCGGTTTCGGCCGGCGCCTATTAATCGAAGGAGACACATTATGAAGGTTTCTGAAGTTTCCGAGACCCAGGCCGATAACCTGGTCCACATGCTCGACGCTTACGCCGAGAAGGGTGGCCACCACCTGAACATCAACGTCTTCAACCGTGAGACGCTGCTCGACGCTCAGGCTCACCCCGAGAAGTATCCGCAGCTGACCATCCGCGTTTCCGGCTACGCCGTGAACTTCCACACGCTCACCAAGGAGCAGCAGGACGAGGTCATTGCGCGTACCTTCCACGACAAGTTCTAAAGGGACTCAACTCCCGCAGGATCGCCGGGGCTGTTTGGGCTATCTCCCAAAACGTCCTCGGACATGCAAAGAGGCTCGCTGTGCACTTCGTGCGGCGAGCCTCTTTGCGTCCTGCGGAATGTTTTGGGAGGTAGTCCAAACAGCCCCGGCTGGGGTCCTGTGTAGTCACCCTTTAGGCGGAACTCTCCTAATTATTTGGATGAGTCGTTTACTTACTTGTACTGTTACCGTCTTCCCGCTCTTATTGGGGTATGCTTTGTTCGTATGTAAACGTATGACATGTTGATGGGGGAGGGTGCTATGGCTCGCGAGGGCGCTCGTTCTAAGGATTCGGCTAAGCCTGGCATCAAGGAAGTTGCAGCGGTGGCGGGGGTTTCGCCTACTACGGTATCTCGCGTGCTTAATAATCGCGGCTATATTAGCCAAGAGACCCGCGATAAGGTCCATGCCGCGATGGAGCGCGTCAACTATGCACCCAACGATATCGCCCGTGCCATGCTCAACGGTCGCCTGAATCTAATCGGTATGATCGTCCCCTATGTCAACAGCCCGTTTCATGCCCAAGCGGTCCAAGCCGTTGAGCGTACCCTGGCCGAAAACGGTTTTAAGATGCTGCTGTGCAATAGTGCCAATCGACCTGATCTTGAGCGTTCTTATATCGATATGCTTCGGCGCAATATGGTTGATGGCGTCATTGTCAATTCGCTTAATATCGGTGCCGAGGCGTATGCCGAGATGGGCTTGAGTCTGGTTGGTATCGACTGCGACCTTGGCGAGGCCTCTGTTCAGATTGCGAGCGACAGCTATAGCATCGGCGAACTTGCCACGCGTCGCCTGATTGATGACGGGTGTTCGCGCATCTTGTGCCTGCGCAACAATAGCCGCATGCGTATGCCTGCCAATAAGCGTACCGATGCCTACCACGATGTTGTAGAGCAGGCTGGTTTGCCCGCGCTTGTCCGTGAGGTCGAGTTCGTTAAGTCTGACGACGAAAAGAGCGCGGTCGTTGCGAAGATCCTCGATGAGAACCCTGATATTGACGGCATCTTTGCGGGAGACGACACGATGGCGGCTATCTGTCTTAACGTGATGAAGCAGCGCGGCTTGAGCGCTCCGGACGATATTAAGGTCGTGGGCGCGGATGGCGCCCGCCGCACTATGACGTTTATGCCTGACTTAACAACCGTTCGTCAAGATATCGATCGCATCGGAGAGCTCGCGGCGCAATCCATCATCGCTCTTGTTAACGGTGAAAAGCCCGAATCGAATACCAAGCTTCCTGTCGAACTTATCGAGGGTAAAACCGCGTAATTCACCCCGCGCCAAAAGAATCCCTCAAACGCCTCCAATAACCGTTCGCCGGCATATGTCAACCGTTTGCCGACGACTGGAACTGCGAAAAGACGTATTGGTGTGAAAACGTTTGACATATGAAAACGATTGACATATCTTGCAGTTGTACCGAGTTAGTATCACGTGGGAAG
>UROJ01000103.1 GCA_900549335.1 uncultured Collinsella sp. | reverse complement strand
GGATCTCCGGATCGAGCGCCAAGGCGCGGGCGATACTCACACGCTGTTGTTGACCGCCCGAAAGCTCACATGGCACCTTGTTCTCGTTGCCCGTAAGCCCCATCTGCGCGATCAACTCACGCGCACGTGCTTCAGCCTGCTCGCGCGGGCGCTTGAGCACGCGAATCGGAGCATCGATGATGTTTTTCATCACGGTATAGTGCGGGAACAGGTTGTAATTTTGGAACACCAGGCCGAATCGCGAGCGTGCCCGCTTGGGCACATAGCCCTTCGCATAGACCGCGCCCGAACCCGCATCCGTCGCAACGGCAAGGTCACCAAACGAGAGTGAGCCTCCGTCGAGTGTCTCGAGCAGCGTGGCACACCGCAGCAGCGTGGACTTGCCGCCACCCGAAGGCCCGATAATCGCCACGACCTCGCCACGCTTGACCTCGAGCGAGATATCCTTGAGCACCTCATTGCCGCCAAACGCCTTGCGCGCGCTTTCGATTTTCATCACTGAGTTAGTCATGATAATAGTCCAGCTTCTTTTCGGCGGCGCCCAGCAGCATCTCGACCACAAAGTTAAAGATCCAGTAGATCAGCGCCGCGATCGCAAACGGCACCATGCTCACCTGCGAGGCGACCAGCGCCTTGGCCGTCGAGAACATCTCACCCACGCCAATGGCAAACGCCAGCGACGTGTCCTTGACCAGCGTGATGATCTCGTTGCCCATCGCCGGCAGAATACGCTTGGCGACCTGCGGCATCACGATATACAGAAACGTCTGCGCGCGCGAATAGCCCAGCACCTCGGCTGCCTCGTATTGACCGCGCGGAATGGACTGCAGGCCCGAGCGATAGATCTCGGCAAAGTAACCGGCGTAGTTGATGATGAACGCCACAACGCACGCCGTCCACTTGGAATCGGGCGTGAGCGAAATGCCAAACACGTAGTACGGGGCAAAGTAGATGGCAAACATCTGCAGCATGAGCGGCGTACCGCGCATGACCGAAATGTAGATGCGCGCAATCCAGCGGAGCGGCGCAATTTTGCTCATGCGCATAAACGCCACGGGGATTCCCAGCGGAATCGACCCCAACAGCGTCAGCACAAACAACTGCAAACTGACCAAGAATCCCTGGCCAAGCATCTGCATCATGACTTGGATAGACATTACTTAAGCACCCAGTTATCGAAAGACAAACCATAGCTTGAATATTTATCGCACAGGTCCTTGACCGTGCCGTCCTCATAGAGCGCATTGAGCGACTCGGTCACGGCGTCGGCCGACTTGGTGTCGCCCTTCTTAAAGCCAACGGCGTAGTGCTCGCTGGACAGCGGCTTGTCGAGCTGCGTATAAGCATCGGGCTTGGCGGCAAGCTGATACTGGGCAATCGAAAGGTCGCACGCCACGGCATCGACCGCGCCGCTCTCGAGCTGCATAAAGGCCGTGTTGTACTCGCCGATGGTATCGAGCGTGGCAAACGTCGCCGCCAGATCCTTCTGATCACCCTCGAGCACATCCTGCGCAGCGGAATCGGTCTGGGTAATCACAGTCTTGCCGACAAGATCGTCCCAGCCTTTGATGCCCGCATCCTTCTTTACCACCAGCACCTGCTCGTTGAGCATGTACGGCTCGGAGAACGTGTAGTCGTCCTCGCGACCCTCCATGGTAAAGCCGTTCCAGATGCAGTTGATGGCACCCGAGTTGAGCAGCGTATCCTTGGCATCCCAGTCGATGGCCTCGTATTTGACCTCCCATCCCTGCTTATCGGCAACAGCCTTGGCCAGATCGAGATCAAAGCCGGTGTACTCACCATCGTCGCCCACAAAGCCGTACGGAGGATAGGACTTATCAAAGCCCACCACGAGCTTCTTGGACTCCGCAGCGCCCTTCACATCCTTGGCCGCGGCAGAGCCAGCAGCGGAGCCCTTGCCGGCACCACCGCCGCAACCGACAAGACCAAGGCCAAGCACCGTGGCGAGCGAGCCGGCTAGACCAACAAACTGACGACGAGACATATCGGTATTCATGGTATTCCCCCTTGATGGCACTTTAGTTAGGTAAAGTGAGTCATGTAACGTTCAGAATCATACACTTTAGCGTGATAGAGCACAAGGCGAGTTTGCCCGCCGCGTGAGGGGTGTGGGGGTTAAGTTTCCTGCTCTACAGTCCTGCTCACGACGGAGGCCACATTAAGTGGCCTCCTATTCGTGCGGAACTCGCGATAAACTTAACCCCCACACCCCTCACGCGGCGGGCAACCGTCGTTGGGCTTATCACTGACACGAATAAACCGCTTGCATATCGTCTGCTGGCTTGGCACGGTACAATACTTGCAGCTTTAATTCATGAATTAGTGGAGTTATTGATGGCAGAATCTCGTGCGGAACGTAGGGCTCGTCGTGCTTTGGTGGAGGCGGCTGAGGGGTCGAAGGAGGAGAAATCTTCTACGAAATCCAAGTCTTCTAAAGCTGCAAAAAGCAAATCGACCAAGAACAGGGCTAAGACCAAGCGTTCTGACTCTCGCCGAGGCGGGGACAAAGCGCCTCGGACTCGTTCCAAGCGCCCGCATAATGATTCGGTTTCGTCTGCGCGTAAGGCTGTGGACCCCAAGTCCCCCTGTTCGATCATGAAAGCTTGCGGTGGGTGCACGGCGCTCAATCGTCCTTATAAGAAGCAGCTCGCCGCCAAGCAGGCTGCTATGGAGGAGCTTTTTGCTTCGCTTTGTGCGCGTGAGGGCATTGCTGTAGATCCTATTCGCGGTATGGGAGTCACCCTGGGCGACCCGGGCAAATATCCTGCGCCGCGTGGCTTTCGTCATAAGGCAGCCACTCCCTTTGCTCCCGGTAAGGAGGGCGCCGTCCGTTGCGGTTTCTTTGAGCGCGGCACGCACAAGATCGTTGCCGTACCCGAATGCCCCGTCGAGGCACCGGGCGCCCGTCAGATTCTCAACGGCATCGCACGCGAAGCTGAACGGCTGCATATTCCCGCCTTTAATGAGGACAAGCATCTTGGTTTACTTCGCTATGCCGTCGTCCGCTGCGGTTGGCGTACCGACCAGGTCATGGTCACGCTCGTGACCGCTCAGCGCGACTTGCCGCATGCGCAGGAGTTCTTTGAGGCTGTCGCCGCACTCAATCCGCACATCGTCACCGTCGCCCAAAACATCAACGGACGTCCCGGCAACGCCATCCTCGGCGAGGAAACCCGCATTGTATATGGCGCCGAGTGCATGCGCGACCAGCTACTCGGCTGCGAGTTCGATATCTCCCCCACCGCGTTCTACCAGACCAACCCGCAACAGACCGAGCTGCTCTATCAGCTCGCGATTGACGGCATGGACCTGCAGCAGGGCGACGTACTCATGGATGCCTATTGCGGTAGCGGAACTATCGGCCTGTGCGCAGCTAAAGATGCCCAGAACAAGGGTATCGGCATTATGCTGCTCGGCGTTGAGCGCAACCCGGCGGGCATTGCCGACGCACGTCGCAATGCCGAGCTCAACGGCCTCACCCGCAGCGCTTGGTTTATGGCCGACGACGCCACCGACTACATCCTGGATGCCGCCGACAACAACGAACGCGTCGACGTTCTTTCCATCGACCCGCCGCGCGCCGGCTCCACGCCCGAGTTCCTCGAAGCTGCCTGCGCACTTAAGCCGCGCCGCATCACCTATATCAGCTGCAACCCCGTGACCCAAGAGCGCGACCTGCACCAGCTCCTCGACGGAGGCTATCGCCTGCTCAAGATCACGCCAGTCGACATGTTCCCCCATACCGACCACACCGAAACCGTAGCGGTCCTCGAACGCCGCTAACCAACCTCAGTAGATTTTTGGGACAAGAAAGGGGGCGACCCGTCTGGGCCGCCCCCCCCTTCGCTTGGTTTATAAATTCCGCTACATCCCATTGCGCAGATCGCACACGCCGGCTGCCGCCATCTCGCGCAGCAGCGTCTCGCGATCGCGCGTCACGATCAGATCCAGCGGGAAGTGAATCTCGTCGAGCATCTTGCGCGCGTGATCGAGCTTGCCAATGGCCATGCCAATGTGGGCATCGGTCGACACGCCAATGCCCACGCCCAGCTCGGCGCAGCGCTCGGCAATCTTGCGGCATACGGCCCAATGCTCAGTGTCGGCACCGTGTTCAAGGCTATGGTTGTTGATCTCGATAATCTTGTGCTTGGCCTTAGCTGCCAACAGCACCTCGTCGATATCGAACGGCACGCCCGAACGCCCCGTGTGACCTAGTATGAACACCTTGGGGTGCTCCAGGGCATTGATATACATCTCGGTCGTCTGGGCCAGCGTCGCGCCCTCAGCAATCTGCGGATTATGCACGCTTGCAACCAAATAATCCAAATTACGCGTAACCAAATCGAACAGCGAATGCTGACGGCTGTACGAATCGCCGGCAATATCGAGCGTGACAGGAGTGTCCTCGCCAAACAGGCTTCCGTCCAGCGAAACGATATCGGCCTCGGCACCACGCAGCACCAGCACGCCGCTCCAAATGCGCGGCCAGATATCCTGGTTGATAAAGAACTGGTAACTGCGCAGGTCATTGGGGCAAGCCGTAACCATAGAGCTCAAATGGTCGGCAGATCCGAGCACCTGCAGACCACGCTCTGCCGCCCAGTACACATTCTCCTCAATGGTCGAATATGCATGCGCAGAGAACATCGTATGGGTATGAATGTCACAAGAAAGCAGGTAGGGCATCAGGTCTCCTTATCTGGCACGGCCGTCGCTTATATTCATTGTACGCATAGCCTCTGATAGTCGTAAAACCACTCCATCCCAAAGACACAACGTCCATGGCAACGGGGTCCGGCTTAACACCAAACCCCGTTTCACGTAAAACATTGTAGGCAGAGCGCTTTACTTTTAACGATACTCGTCCGCCAACTGTTTCCAAGCGGGTAGCGAATTGACAATCGTTTCGTAGCTCACGCAATAGCCCAGGCGGAACCAACCCGGCATACCAAAGCTGTCCGAGGGAACCGCAAGCAACTCATACTTCTTTGCGCGCTCGCAAAACGCATTCGCATCGGGCTCCAACGCTTTCACCCATAGGTAGAACGCGCCATCCGGCTCAACATAGGTGTAGCCGTACTCCGCTAGTGCGTCGGTGAGCGCCGTGCGGTTGCGAGCATAGGCCCCGACATCACTCGGCTCATCGATGCAATCGATGATCACGCGCTGGAAGAGTGCCGGTGCGCATACAAAACCCAGCGTACGGGCAGCACCCGCAACAGCCGACATCAGACGGGCAGCCTGCGGATTGGTGTTGGGAACCAAGATCCACCCCACGCGCTCACCCGGCAGCGACAGCGACTTGGAATACGAGTAGCACACGATGGTGTGCTCGTAGATCGAGGGCACCCAAGGCACCTCGGCACCGTACACGATCTCGCGGTACGGCTCATCCGAGATGAGCATAATCGGATTCTCGGGATCGCGCTGAGCGTTGGCCTCGCGCAGAACATTGGCCAGTCGCGTCAGCGTGTCGCGCGTATATACGGCACCGGTCGGGTTGTTGGGCGAGTCGATAATGACGGCTGCCGTCTTGTCGGTGATCGCCTTGAGCACGTTGTCCACGCTCAGCTGGAACGTGTCTTCATCAGCGAGCGCCTCAACACACGTACAGCCGGCCTTCTCAATCCAAACGCG
>UROJ01000102.1 GCA_900549335.1 uncultured Collinsella sp. | reverse complement strand
CCCAATGAGCGGCACCGCGCTTCCCAGACGCAGCGCACGTTGTAATAAGTAAGCCCATACTATCCACTTATGAACACCCTCGGCAACGCGAAGGCGCGGTCGGTTCGTTTTAGCGTCCGAACGGTTTGCAAGCCCGCCCAACGTGCAATAAAACGCTTCCCCGCGGTGCAATAAAAAAGGTGGCCGGAAAACCCGACCACCTTTGCACATCCTTATGTTGCCGCAGTTTACTTGCGGACGACCTTAACGATGGCGTCACCGGCGGCGACAGCGGAGTCGGCCTCGACGGCGAGCTCGACATCGGCAAACTCGGCGGTGTTGGACACGGCCACGACGACGCAGTCCTTGTAACCGGCGGCAGCGATTTTGGCACGGTCGATCTTGAGCATGGGCTGGCCGGCCTTCACGACGTCGTCGGCCTTGACGAAGCCCTCGAAGCCGTCGCCGTTCATGTTGACGGTATCGACGCCAACGTGCACCAGAACCTCGATGCCGCTATCGGACTGCAGGCCCACGGCGTGACCCATGGTGACGGTCACCTTGCCGTCGCAGGGAGCGTAGACCAGATCGTCCTCGGGCCACACGGCGCAGCCCTTGCCCAGGACCTCGCCGCCAAAGACGGGATCGGGCACGTCGGCCATCTTGATGACCTTGCCCTTGACGGGTGAGCACAGCACGTCGGCGCCGGCAGAAGCAGAGATGGAGGACGGAGCAGCGGCAGCCGCGGGCTCAGCCTTCTTCTTGAACATGTCAAACAGACCCATACGTTTTCTCCTCTTGATTAAGCGCAACGTTATGCGCATACCTATGGTGATTATAGTGCCAAATGGTTCAAATGCTAAGGTGGGGACTCGAATCGCGAGCCCTTCCCGGTAGTGCTCGTGGGATGAGCATCTCCTTTGCATCGCGGTTCGATAAGCTGAGTATCGCCTGCGCAGGTTATGGAGCGCATGGAGGGGCTCTACCAGACCACGCTGGCCGAAACGCAGGAGCTGCTCGACCCCACGCAACTTGACCATGCCGCCAAGCTCATCGCGAACGCCCGACAGGTCGACATCTACACGGCTCGCACAACCTCTATCCAGCGGGAATGTTCCGCGATCGCCTGCTCTCCGCCGGTAAAAGCGCGACGTGCCACGACGGTGTCGAGGCCCAGGTGCGAACGGCGCTCGCCTCGGGTCCCGACCATGCGGCAATCGTCATCTCCTACAGCGGCCTTGCCCCCAACCTCAAGGGCATCTTGCCGATCCTCAGCAGTCGGCATGTCCCGGTCATCGTCATCGGCACGCCTTATTGCGCGCGCATTCACCCCGGCTTTGCCGCCTATCTCACGGTGAGCGACCACGAGAGCATGACGCATCGCATCACGCAGTTCGCGAGCCACATCGCCGTGCAATACGTGCTCGATTCGCTTTACAGCAGCTACTTCGCCAAAGACTACGCCCGCTGCGCCGAATTCCTAGAGCGTTCATTCCCCTACACCCGCCTCCCCGGGCTCAAGTAGCTATTTAAAAACATCCCCAATGACTAACGGCCGACCTAATAACGACTTCTCGTCATTAGGTCGGCCATATCGACTCTAATAACTATTTATTCCGTAAACTCGTTATTAGAATCTGACGCAGGAGGCCAGGCTCACATGTGGTGATTAGTCATTGGGTGTTCCTATAGTTTTGTCAACCGTCGGGGCTACTCCCGGTAGGGCACCCGGTCGCGCATCACGGCGTATATCGCCCTGAGCCGCTTCCTCGCGACGGCCTTGAGCGCCCGCCCGTGCCCCATGCCCCGCGCCCTGCAGGCCCGGTAGTACTCGCCGTAGCGCCCCGAGGACCTCACCAGGCTGTTGCACGAGAAGATCAGCAGGGACTTGAGCCTCGCGTCGCCGCGCCTGGACGCCCTGACCGACCTCACCGACGTGCCGGAGCTCCTCACCCTCGGGGCTATGCCGCAGTACGAGGCCAGGTGGTCGTGGTCCGGGAACCTCCCGATGTCGACCGACACCGCGAGCTGCGCCGCGGTCCTCGGGCCGATGCCGGGCACGGTGAGCAGGCACGCGTAGGTCTCGTCGCCCTCGAGCAGCGCCGCCGTCTCGGCCTCGAGGGCCCCGGCCTCGTCGAGGGCCTCCGATATCCGGGCGGCCAGGAACCTGACCTGCCTGTTCTCGGCCTCGACGAGCGCCGGCGGGGGCGCGGTGGAGGCGGCCGCGGCCTCCCCGGCGGCCTCGGCCCGCGGGCCCTCGGCCCCGGAGCGGGCGATCCCCCACGCCCCGCCGAACCCGGCGAGCAGCTCCAGCCACCGCCGGTCCGACAGGTCGACCGCGGCCTCGAGGGCCGGGCAGGACTCGAGCAGCACCGCGCGCAGGCGGTTCTTGTCCCTGGTCGCGCAGGCGACGACGTGGTCGCGCTGCGACGAGAGGGCGCGGGCGGCCTCGAGGGCCTCGCCGCGGCCCGGGACCCCCGACAGGGAGTCCGGCACGCCCAGGGCGGTCCGCGCGATCACCGCGGCGTCGCGCTCATCGGTCTTGGCCTCGCCGGCGAACAGGCCCGCGGCGCGGCTGGCGGCGAGCCCGGGCAGGTGGGCGACCCCGAGCCCCGCGGCGCGGGCCCGCCTCACGGCGAGGGACCCTATGTTGCGGAACTGGTCGACGACGAGCGTGCCGGCGGGCGCGGAGGCGAACAGCGCGTCGAGCTCGGCCTCCCTGTTGCGGACGGGGGCGCTGGCCAGCACCCCCCCGTCGCGGTCGATCAGGCAGGCCCAGTGCGACGACTTGCCGACGTCCAGGCCGAGCACGGCCGCGGGTCTGGTGGATGGCGCTTTCACGGTGGTATCCTTCCGGTAGTCGTTCGACCGGATGGCCTCCCCCTCGGCACTCACATTACCAGCCGCGGCGCCTGCCCGGCACTTTCCTATCAGCCGTCGGGGGCGGCGCGTCCCGCGCCGGCAGCACCCAACAGGCCCTCTCGGGGGCAGGGACGTTCGGCCGTGCGCGGGCGCCCGGTCGGCGGCCCGTTCTGGGCGCGCCTCAATCGTAGCCCGAGACGGTCCCGGGCTGACAATTTCGACTGTAATGGACGTTCTTAAACGACTAGTCAAACAAGAACGTCCCCGGTGACTAGCCATTTAAGAACGTCCCCAAGTGCCGCATCCGGAGCGGGGCAACGCCGCGGGTAGAGGACGGACAGCGAGCGCCGCCCAGAGCGAACAAGTTGGCATGAAAAAGGCAAGGCATTGACCTTCTGGTCATGCCTTGCCTTTTGAATGACAAATTGTCGCTCTGGGCGGCGCGCAGCGTCGGCCGGTTACGGCGTTTGGTAAAACGCCGTAACTAACGCACTCCGTACTGCTCGTAGTAGGCGTCGATGGCGGTCTTGAGCTCGTCATCGATGACGACCTTGCCGTCGATCTCGTGGTTGTAGAGGGTCTCGACGACCTCGGCCATGGAAACGATGCTCGCGACGGGGAAACCGTACTTTGCCTCGATCTCCTTCTGCGCGGTGGTCACGCCGCCCTTGCCGACCTCCATGCGGTTGAGGGACACAATCAGGCCCTTGATTTCGACGTCGGCAGCAGCCTTAACCTTGGGATAGGTCTCGTCGATGGACTTGCCGCTGGTGGTGACGTCCTCGACCATGACCACGCGGTCGCCGTCCTTGGGCTCATAACCCAGCAGGTTGCCCTTATCGGCACCGTGGTCCTTGGCCTCCTTGCGGTCGCAGCAGTACTTGATCTCCTTGCCGTACAGCTCGTGGTAGGCAATCGCGGTCACGACGGCCAGGGGAATGCCCTTGTAGGCCGGCCCAAACAGCACGTCAAAGTCGTCGCCAAAGTTATCGTGGATGGCCTGGGCGTAATACTCGCCCAGCTTCTTGAGCTGATAGCCCGTCACGTAGGCGCCGGCGTTCATAAAGAACGGGGACTGACGGCCGCTCTTGAGCGTAAAGCTGCCAAACTTAAGCACGTCGGACTCGACCATGAACTTGATGAATTCTTGCTTGTAAGCCTCCATGGGTCTCCCTTCCAATAGGCGCGTCCAGCTTGGACGGGCGCGTGTGAATCCGGTTCTTAGCTTACCAGAAAGCACCTCAGCGAACCGATGCCGCTGAGGTGCCTGCCCTGCTTCTATGTGATCGCTCTCCGGAGTGTTATTAACCGTTCTCTGCACACCTCCATAGCGCTCTCGACGCCACTCCCCCGTTGAGGGTTCGTGTTTGACGTATTGAGCGCCGATGTTTTGACGCTTTGTAGGTTAAACGTTTATCCACATTGGACTGAGAGCCCTTATATCCGCTGGCGACAAGCGGTCCCATACCGTCGAGCAAACGGCGGCGTTTTGTTACTCAGGTCCTACATATGGATAATATTGCCTGTTCAGCGGCGTAGTTTATAGGCTGGGCACATGGAGTCCATCGCGGCATCGCGCATGCGCTACAATCTCAGTTAACCTGTTAACCACTCGCAAACAGCAGGAGGCCCCATGCCCACACCCGGCAAGCGCTCGTCCATGCGCCAGATTGCCGCAGCGGCCGGCGTATCCGTCGCCACGGTCTCCCACGTCATCAACGGCAGTGGCCGTTTTTCCGAAGACACCCGCGAGCGTGTTGAAGCCGCCGTCGAGGAATACGGCTACGTCACGAATATGGCGGCGAAGAGCCTCCGCATGGCCCAGTCCCGGACCATCGGCATGATCGTGCCGGACATCTCGAACGACTTCTTTTCCAAGATCGCCCTGCATGTGGAACGCGAGCTCGCCACCGAGGACTACTCGGTCTTTGTCTGCAACAGCGCCAACGACCCCGCCCGCGAGCGCGATTACTTCCGCACGCTTGCGAGCAAACAAGCCGATGGCATCATCTGCATCTCCGGCCTGCGCAGGCTCGACGGCGAATTTGTCCCCCACGGCATTCCCGTGGTCTGCATCGACCGCGCGCCCGAAAACGACCTCGGTTTCCCGCACGTGGGTTCCGACAACATCGGCGGCGGCTACATGGCAACCGAGCACCTCATCGAGCGCGGCTGCAAGAACATCCTGAGCATCTCGAGTTTTACGGCCAACTACCCCGGAAACGAGCGTCAGATGGGCTACGAGCGGGCGCTTGCCGCGCATGGGATGCCGCTGTGCCGCGACTACCAGCTGTTTGTCTCGGGCAAGCAGCCGAGCATCATCGAGTCTGAGGAACTCGTGACCGACTTCCTCTCCACGGGTTGCCCCGTCGACGGCATCTTTGCCCATAGCGACCACGCTGCCGTGGGTGCGCTGCGGGCGCTCGTTGCGGCCGGCAAGCGCGTACCCGAGGACGTCCGCCTCATCGGTTTCGACGATTCCGTGTACGCGCAGATCCCGACGCCGCAGATCAGCACCATTCGCCGCTTCCCCGAGCGCCTCGCGCACGAGGGATGTCAGGCCCTGCTCGCCCTGCTGCGCGGCGAGAAACCCGAGATGGAGACGCTTGTCCCTGTCAAGCTCGTGCAGCGCGCGAGCAGTTAGACCGCGGATGGTAAATGGTCCCAACGTGATGCTCAGCCTATCCCCCGAGGGAGTCGGTTTCCAAAACTCGGCTGTTTCGGACGGTTTAGGGACGACCTGCTGAGTAGCGGATGGATGACAATGGAAGAAACCACAGTTAGGCGATGTGCATGATCTCGGTCTTCTCAGGCACCCCCTCCAACACCGTCCGAAGCAGCCGAGCTTTCCTCTCGCATGCGCTCTATCCCACG
>UROJ01000101.1 GCA_900549335.1 uncultured Collinsella sp. | reverse complement strand
GTCGAGGCATCGCGCGCGTGCCGGTTTGGCGATTGCACACATACCCATGAGCCGGGCTGCGCCGTTCGCGAGGCCGAGGACGCCGGGCAGATCGACAGCCTACGGCTGGAAACGTTCCAAAACTTGGCGTCATCCATGCGCGTGAGCGCTCAAATGCTCGATCCCGATGTTCATCTGTAATTGATTTTTCCTATGACAGCCGTCTCCCAACTGTTCGGGAGACGGCTTTTTTGCTGCGGAAAAGCCTCGAAACATGCAGTTTGCTGACGTGCTGACCAAAACCTTGCCACGAGCTTGACGGGCTGGTCAGCTTTTGGTCAGCGATTGGTTTGACATCGAAAACCAAGATTGCGATTGCGCCGCTTTGCACTCTGACCGCCCAGACAATGGTGGTACGGGCATTCGCCCGGCACTGCCATGAGAGGAGCGGCCGTGAACAAGAGCAAGCGCATCGCCATCAGTCTGGTCGCGGGCGTGCTCGCTGCTCTGCTCTGCATGGTTTACGGCTCGTCGATCCGCTCGCAAGCCGAACAGGTCCAGGCTGAGACCTTGGCCAAGTACGGTGGCGATCGCGTCGAGGTATGCGTCGCGGCGCGCGATATCGATGTGGGCGAGACCCTCGATGAGACCAATGTCATAACCCAGGAATGGCTGACAAGCCTGCTGCCGCGTGACGCGGTGACCGAGCTGCGCCAGGTGCGCGGCGACGTGACGACTTCGCGTATTCCCAAAAACGCCGTGATCTGCAATGTCTACACCAAGGCCGAGAGCCACAAGCTCGAGGTGCCTAAGGGCAAGGTCGCCGTTTCGGTGGCGGTCGATGCCGAGCACTCGGTCGGCGGCGCCACGGGCGTGGGCAGCTACGTGGATGTGTATGTGCAAAAAGACGGCGTAACCGATCGGCTGTGCGGCGCGTACGTAATCGATACCAGTGAGGATTCCGGTGCCACGCGCGAGGGCAAGATCGAATGGGTGACGCTGGCGGCTGACCCCGAAGACGTCAAGGAACTGCTGGGAGCTTCGGGCAAGGGAACGGTCAGCTTGACGATTCCCGCCACGGCGCGCGGCAAAAAGAGCGGAGGCGACGAGTGATGAAGGCGATCTGGCTTGCGTGCTGCGCGTGCGGCGATTACGGGCTGTTGCAGCGGGAAGTCGAGGGCCGTGATGCGGGTGCACAGGTGCTTCGCGTGGGTGACCTGGACGGGCTGATTTCCATGGCGCGGGCGTTTCCGTCGCGCCGCGGGGCTGCCATCATCGCGGCGTCTCTGTTTGATACCGAAGATGTGCGCAAGACTGTTGCGCGCCTGACGGCCGAAGGCCGCGTGAGTCGCGTGGTCGTGTTGATAGAAGCACTCGATCCGTCGGATATCGAGGGGCTGTTTCGCGCAGGGGCGACCGAGGTCATCGCTGCGCACAGTATATGCGGCAACGGGCGCGCGGGCGAGGGAGCGGTTGATTCCGATCGGCACATGACGATTGAGCCCGATGCTTTTGTTGATAGGGAACCCGGGGCGCCTCGCGCTACAAGAGGCCCGCGTGTTGATGATTATGGAAAAGCGGAAGCCGAGCATGGTCGGCGCCCCCGGAACCCCCTTGTATACGATGACGCTGGAGGGCCGGCGCAGCATGCTGGCGACTCCCCGGCTGTAGATATGGGATACGTGCACGGCGTGAATCTGGCGGATGAACTCGACGAAGTTGAGGGCTTTGCCGGGTGCGGCGAGTTGTCGCTGATGCAGCATGAGCAGATTGCGCAGAACGAACCTGCCTCGCAGACCGAACAAGCTGCCATGCCGGCTTGGACGCAGCGTGTGGTTGCGGCGGGGGAGACGGGGACGCTGCCACCGACGCCCGCTCCGCCTCCTCCGATGCCGCCGGCAGACGCTGCCGCTCCGCAGCATCGAGCTCCGGTCATCTGTGCCATTTCGGGTTCGGGCGGTTGCGGCAAGTCGACGATCGTTGCCACCATGGCACACACATCGTCGCTGTTGGGCTTGCGTGCCGCCGTGCTCGACCTGGACCTGATGTTTGGAAACCTTTACGACTTGTTAGGCGTCGATGCTCCGCGCGATATGGCGGCACTTATCGAGCCGTCGGCGGCGGGCGCGCTTACCGAGCCGGATATCGTGGCCACATCGATGCGCGTGGCGCCGGGCGTTACGCTCTGGGGCCCCGTCGCGGCGCCCGAGCAAGCCGAGCTCATGGCACGTCCGGTGGAGCTACTGCTTGATGTTCTGCGTCGCGAATCCGACGTGGTCTTTATCGATACCTCGGTCTTTTGGGGCGACGCCGTGGCGGCTGCGGTGGCGGCGAGCGACCGTTGCCTGGTCGTTGGCGATGCGGCGGTATCGTCCGCGACATCGGCGTCGCGCGTCATTGAACTGGCAAGTCGAGTAGGTGTGCCGCGCACGCGCATGAGCGCCGTGTTCAACCGGTTCGGTGCGCGCGGGGCAGACGAGGACGTCGCCATGCGCTTTGAGATTGCCTGTGCGTTGAGCTCCAAGATTCGTATCGCCGATGGCGGGCAGGATCTCGCCGCGCTCATGGCGTTTGGGCGCGCTGACGAGGCAGTGGGGCAGACCAGCGCTTTTGCGACCAGCGTGCGCGAGGCCACTCGCGAGATGCTCGTGGAACTGGGGTGCGCCGTCGGCCCTTGGAGCGATATGGTCGCCGACCGTGCAACGCGGACCGAGCGCCCGCGTATCCGCCTTCCCTGGTCGCGCGAGGGTGATCAGCGATGAGCCTGCAAACAAGGATTAAGGCTGCCGGCGCTGCAGCGGCGGCAGCGCCTGTAGATGCGGGGCGTCGCCGCGCGGTGAAACGACGCACCAAGCGCGCCGTGATGGACCGCATGGGTTACGACGAAGTGGCGCGTATCAGCGCCTATATCGACCCGGCACTTGCCCGCTCGGAATTGCGTCCCGCGGTGGAGGCGGCGCTCAATGTTGAGGAGCCGACCGATCTCGCGACGCCCGAGCGCGAGACCATCATCGACGAGATTTTGGATGACGTGGTGGGCCTGGGGCCGTTGCAGCCGCTCATCGAGGACGACACCGTTACCGAGATCATGATCAACGGCTGCCGCTCGGCTTTCTTTGAACGCGGCGGCGTCTTGCACCCCATCGAGCATGCGTTTGAGGATGATGAGCAGATCCGTGTGCTTATCGACCGCATCATCTCGCCACTTGGCCGCCGTATCGACGAGCGCAGCCCCATCGTCAACGCCCGCCTCAAAACGGGCTATCGCGTCAACGCGGTGATTCCGCCTGTGGCGATTGACGGACCGATTCTCACCATCCGAAAGTTCTCGGACCGCATCTGCTCGCTGGACGAGCTTGTGGGGCTGGGGTCGCTGCCGCTTTGGTATGCGCAGCTGCTGTCGTGTGCGGTGTCGCTGCGACAGGACCTGGCGGTTGCGGGAGGCACGGGATCTGGCAAGACCACCCTGCTCAACGCGTTGTCATGCGAGATTTCCACTGGCGAGCGCATCGTGACGATCGAGGACTCTGCCGAGCTCAAGTTTGCGCATCATCCGCACGTGGTGCGCCTAGAGGCGCGCGAGGCTTCAATTGAGGGTGAGGGTGCGGTGACGATTCGCGACCTAGTAACTAATGCCCTGCGCATGCGCCCCGACCGCATCGTGGTGGGCGAGGTGCGCGGTGCCGAGTGCTGCGACATGTTGCAGGCCATGAACACGGGCCACGACGGGTCGCTCACCACACTTCATGCGGGCTCAGAACAGGAGACCGTGGTGCGTCTGACGTTGCTTGCACGTTATGGCATCGATCTGCCGAGCGAGCTCATCGAGGAGCAGATTGCCATGGCGCTCGACGGCATCGTGATGTCCGAGCGCCACGCCGATGGCAGGCGTTTTGTCTCCTCGTATTCGGGGGTGCGTCGCGCCACGTCGGGCGGCGTAGAGCTCGAGCGCTATGTGACTTTCGATGCCGCCGAGCGCACCTGGACGCTTGACCGCGAGCCGCCGTTTATCGCAGAAGGCCTGCGGTCGGGGACGCTCACACAAGAGGAGGTGGACGAATGGAGGTCGCTGTGCCCCTCGTCGTAGGGGGTTTGGCAGGGTTTTCTGTTGCGACGGCGTGCGGGGCGGAACCTCGTGTGCCGCAGGTGCCGCCGGCGGAGCTGGCGCGTCAGGCGCTCGAGACGGTGGCAGAGAAGCTGCCGCGTAAGCTGGTGGAAAACGATCTGCTGAAAAAGATTGCCCGTTCGTGGGCATCGCTGGCTCCGGCGCATCGCCTTGGCCTCGTGATTGAAGATGCTTCGGGGCGTTTGGCGTTTCTGCTGCTATCGAGCGGTGTCTGCTGCGTTTTACTAACGATGGTGTCGTTATCGCCCCTCGGATTTGCCTTGGGACTTGTTGCTCCGATTGCCGTTGGCGCCGCTCGGGATGGCTTTGAGAGCCGGCGCGAGCAACACGATGCAGAAGAGGCCATGCCCGAGGCGTTTACCGCACTTTCCATGTCGCTTGCCTCGGGACATTCGCTGGCCCAGGGCATGCGCTTTGTGGGCGCTCATGCGCAAGAGCCGGTACATACCGAGTTTTTGCGGGTAGCGGCGGCGATCGATTGCGGCATCTCGGCGACCGACGCGCTCGATGACTTGCTCGTGCGCATCGACGCCCCCGGTCTTTCGCTTGTGACCTTGGCGCTTAAGGTGTCACAGCGCACTGGCGCTCCGCTTGCCGACTTACTGTCCGAGGCGTCGAGCATGGTGGGGGAGCGCATTGAGCTCAAGCGCCGCCTGGATGTTAAGACGTCACAGGCGCGTATGTCGGCACACATGGTCGCGGCGATGCCGGCGGGCATGTGCGCGGTGTTGGCGCTGCTTTCGGCAGATTTTCGTCGCGGTCTTGCGACGCCTGCCGGTGCGGGCGCTGTGGTGCTGGGTCTAGCCCTCAACGTCGTTGCCCTGGTGGTTATCCGGCGCATTATGCGGGTGGAGCTATGAGCGCCCTGGTTGCAGTTGTGGCTTGCCTGTGTGCCCTGAGTGTATTTGTCGCGACGGGTTTGGATCGGGCGGATGCGCGCAAGATCGCAGGGGCCTGCAAGCGCGAGGCGGTGCTGGTCGCTGCCGCGGGTCGCTCGGTGGTCGATGCCCTGACCGCGCGAGTGAAGGGCGCGGTTGGAGCGGGCGGCCCGGCGCGAGTTTCGCTCGGCGAAGTGTCCGAGATGATCGATGTTGTGCGCTTGGGTCTTTCGGCCGGTCTTTCGTTTGATGCGGCGCTTGAGATTTTCTGCGCCAACCGTCGGTCAGTGCTGGCTCTTCGCCTTGAGCGGGCCTGCATGGCGTGGCAAGTGGGCGTGGGTACGCGTGAGGACGAGTTGTTGGCCGCCGCGCGCGACCTGGACGTGCGAGCGCTCGAGACCTTTGCCATCACGGTGGGGCAGGCGCTCGCCCTGGGTGCCCCACTTGCCGAGACGCTGGCCGCTCAAAGTCGCGAGATCCGTGCGGCTCATCGCGCCGCGGTCGAGCGCGAGATCGAGCGTGCGCCCGTCAAGCTGCTGATTCCCACCGGCACGCTCATCTTGCCGGCGTTGCTTCTGTCCATATTGGGCCCGCTGCTGGGAGCAGGCGGGATGATGTAGGGAGGAATACATGAACACGATGACTGACGTTGCCGGCAAGGTCCAGGGCTGGGCTTTTTGCCGGGCGATTCGCGCTCGCCAGCATGCCAAGGAGCTGTTGCAGGAGGAGAGCGCGCAGGGTACCACC
>UROJ01000100.1 GCA_900549335.1 uncultured Collinsella sp. | reverse complement strand
TACGACGATGATGACGATGACGACGAGGATGGCGGCGAAGCAACGCTCTCCGAGCAGAATCTCTACCGCCGACTGAGCGAATACTACGACTTACTCGAAGACCTCGATAGCCAGGTCCGTGGCTGCGCGCAGAACTTCAACGGCAGCTATCTGGAAGAGGATCGAACCACCCGTCAAAATCTCGCCGACGTCGCCGAGCGCACGGAGGACACCATCGAGCAGTATTACGACATCGTCGAGGACCTGGACGTCCCGACGAGCTCTAAGAACTACAGCTCCTGGAAAGACATCGTTGCCCTGTATGACGACCTGGACCACCGCATCGACGCGATCTGCGATGCCTGGGAGATCAGCCTGAAATACGCCAAGCCCGCGGACCACAAGAATGAGATCGTGGCGCCGCTGTCACGCGACAACGTGGCGGGCACCAATGACAATAAGTACCGCCTAGACTTTGAGGAGCGCTATCCCGGCGCCAAACCCGTCGAAGTGAACTAGCGCTTTGTCGTTCCCGAGCCGGCAGTTAGGGACGTTCCTAAACTGCCGGCAGAAAAGGAACGTCCCTAACTGCCGGATAAAAAACGAGCGAGGATTTTGAGGTCCTCGCTCGTTTTTGTTTTAGTCAATGTCCCGACTGCGCCGTTACTTGTCGGCGGCTGCTTTCTTGGCAGTCGACTTCTTCGCGGTCGCCTTCTTGGCGGCAGTGGCTTTCTTAGCCGTCGTCTTCTTGGCCGCCGTCGTCTTCTTTGCCGTGCTCGCCTTGGTCGTGGTCTTGCGGCCGCGGGCGAGCTTCTTCTCCTTGGTCGGGCAGTCCATGTTCACGCAGATGCGCCACGGGCCGCGCGCCGTGTTGACCACCACGATGGGGGCGCCGCACTCGGGGCAGGTCTCGCCCGTCGCCTCGAGCTTACCGCGCGCCGGCAGAGGATAGCTCACACCGCAGTCATCGTAGTTGGTGCAGCGGATAAAGCGCTTGCCGCTCTTCTCGCTCTTGTGCGCGATCAGGTCGCCATGGCGTCCGGCCTCGGCGCACACCTTGCACTCGCCCACCTTAAGGTCAGGCTCGTAGTTGGTGGGGCACGTAGGGTTCACGCAAATCTCGAAGGCCTTCTGGCGGAACGGCTGGCACTTAATGCGCGGTGCGCCGCACTCGGGGCACACGGCCGCCTCGCCCTCGAGCGGGCTTACCTTGACGCCGCTCGGCACCGGATAGGTCACATCGCAGTCGGGCCAGCCCATGCAGCCGATAAAGCTGCCGCGGGTCTTGGCGCTCGTCTTCATAACCAGGTCCTTGCCGCACTTGGGGCAAGCGCCCACGCGCGCATCGGCCGTGACGGCGTCGCTGATGGCGTCGCCCAGCTCCTGCGTGTGCTTGAGCAGCTCGTCGAGCACGCCAGCCAGCAGCGCGCGAGAGTGCGTCACGACATGCTCTTCGGTGTCCTCGCCGCGCTCGACGCGGGTCATGTCGCCGTCGAGTTCACTGGTCATATCGGGGCTCGTGATGCGCGGGGCAAACTGTGACAGCGCATCGATGATGGCAATACCCAGCTGGCTCGGCTCAACGGGATCGTTTTTGAGATAGCGCACGGCATACAGGCGTTCGATGATGCTCGCGCGCGTGGACTTGGTGCCCAGGCCGCGCTTTTCCATCTCCTGCACGAGCTTGCCCTGGCTGTAGCGCGCGGGCGGCTCGGTCTGCTTTGCCTCGAGCTTAATGTCGAACACGTCGACCGCGTCGCCCTGCTCCAGCGGCGGCATCTGCTCGTCGCGCTTGAGTCCGTACGGGTACGCCTCGCGGAAACCCGGGGTCACGAGCACATCGCCCGAAGCCACGAACGGCTCGCCGTTCACGTCGAGCTCGAGCTTGGTGTTCTCGATGGTCGCAGGACCCATAAGCGTCGCCAGGAAGCGACGGGCGATCAGGTCATAGAGCTTGCGCTGGCCGCCGTCGAGCGTGGACGGATCGCCCTCGCCCGTGGGGTAGATAGGCGGGTGGTCGGTGGTCTCGACTTTACCGCGCGTGGGCTTCATGGGACCAGCGAGTACCTTTTTGCACACGGGCGCCAGCGCCGGGTTGATCTTTGCCAGGTCACTCACCACGGCGCCCAAATCGAGCGTCGCGGGATACACGGTGTTGTCGACACGCGGGTAGCTGATAAGGCCCGCCATGTAGAGGGACTCGGCGATGCGCATGGTACGCGCAGGCGAGATGCCCTCGGCAGCGGCGGCAGCCTGCAGCGAGGTGGTCGCAAACGGCGTGGGCGGCTGCTGCTTGCGGGAGCGCTTGGTCACCGCGGCGACGGTTGCCGTCGCGACGCCGTCAACATGGCCGTACGCCGTCTCAGCAGCATCCTTGTCGGTAAAGCGCGCCGTCTTGTGCGCGATCTTAAAGCGGTCATCCTCGGCAGCACCCTGTGCGGCGCCCATGCCGCGGATCTGCCAATAGTCCTCGGGCACAAACGCCATGCGCTCGCGCTCGCGCTCGACCACTAGGGCAAGCGTCGGCGTCTGCACGCGGCCGGCGGAACGCACGTTGCCAAAGCCGCCAAACTTGGCGAGCGTCAGGTAGCGCGTGAGCACCGCACCCCAAATGAGGTCGATGTGCTGACGGCTCTCGCCGGCGTCAGCCAGGTTCTGGTCGAGCGAGACGAGATTATCGAAGGCCTGCGTGATCTCGGCCTTGGTAAACGAAGAATACTGGGCGCGGGCGACCGGCAAGTCGGGCGCAACCTCGCGCACCTTGTTGAGGGCGTCCGAACCGATCAGCTCGCCCTCGCGATCGAAGTCCGTAGCGATGATGACGCTGTCGGACTTTTTGGCGAGGTTCTTGAGCGAGCGGATGAGCTCCTTCTCGGCCGGCAGCTTAATGACAGGTGCCCAGGTGAGGTAGGGCAGACTCTCAAGCTTCCAGCCCTTGATGGAGATACCGTCGGCAAGAAACGGCTTGCGCTTGGTGTCATAGGGCGGGCGCGCCAGGCCATCGGGCATGTCGGCCGGCAGCATCTCGCCGTCCTCAGTAACCGAATACCAGCCCAGCTTTTTATCGAACAGCACGCTGTCGCAAAAATCGGGCGCAAGGATGTGACCGGCAAGACCGATCGTCACGCACTCCTCGCCCTTCCACTCAAAACGGTAGATGGCGGTGTTGTACACCTTGTCCTTTTTGGGTTTGCCCGTGGACAGACGCTCGGCGATCTGCCGCGCGGCGTCGTTTTTCTCGGCGATGATGAGCTTCAAAAGAGGCTCCTATCTCGTGTCTCTGCGGCTACGCCCGCCCGTGTGGCGGCCGATTTACGCCCTTGCTTGCTCGATCTGCCCGATGAGCCAATCGCACCAGGCATCCATGCCCTCGCCCTTGCGCGCGCTCACGGCAAACCGCGGCGCCTGCGGATTGAGGTCATCGAGTGTCTTAGTATACCTATCCATGTCAAAATCGAAAGCCGGGGCCACGTCGACCTTGTTGAGCAGCTGCGCGCCGGCATGTTGGAAGATGCCCGGGTACTTGATGGGCTTGTCGTCGCCCTCAGGCACCGAGAGGATCATGATGGACAGGTTCTCGCCCAGGTCAAAATCGACCGGGCAGACCAGGTTGCCCACATTTTCGATAAAGATGACGTCGATGTTCTCCAGACCGACGGCCTGGTCGAACGCATCGACAGCCTCCATGATCATGTTGCCCTCAAGGTGGCACAGGCCGCCCGTGTTGATCTGGATGGCGGGCATGCCGGCTTCCTTCATGGTGATGGCGTCGACATCCGAGGCGATATCGCCCTCAATGACGGCACAGCGCAGGCCAGCCTTGTCGCGCAGGCGCTCGTTGGTGCCCAGGATCGTGGTGGTCTTGCCCGAACCTGGGCTCGACAGCACATTGATCACATAGGTGTTTGTCTCATTAAATCGCTGACGCAGCTGATCTGCCAGGCGCTCGTTGCGCGACAGAATCGGCGACGCGATATCAATCGTTTTCTCGGCCATACTTAGCGCTCCTTACTTTGGCCCCTTTATACCCCATCACTAGATGGCTAGCGGGCTAATCGTCGGGGGTTTCGATTTCGATACTCGCGATATCGAGCTCGCGGCCGTGCAGTAGGCGCACGTTGGCACCACCACACTGGGGACAGCGACAGTGAAAGCGATCGTGCTCAAAGACCTTGCCGCAGTCCAGACACTCGCTTTGTGGATGGACTTCCTCCACGGCAAGCTCGCAGCCGCGCGTGAGCGGGTCCTCGTCGCGAAACGTCTCCCACGCAAAGTCAAGCGCCTCGCGCACGACCTCGGTCATATCCCCGATACGCAGCGTTACCAAAACGGCGCGCGAGGCCCCCGCCCCACGCGCCGCGCGAATCACTGTATCGAGTATGCCGTTGACAATGCCAACCTCGTGCATACCGATTTACTCCTCGTCGTCCTCTTCGTCGTCCGAAAACAGGTCCAGACGGCTCACAAACAAGCCCTCCTTGCCCTCGCGCGCGGTAATGACCACGCGAGCGATGGCGAGCGAGATCTCGTAGAGCGAGAGCAGGGCGCCATACATGAGGCCCAGCGTAACGGGCGAGCCGTCGGGCGTAATCACAGCCGAGCCTACAAGCAGGCCAACGTATACATAACGCCAGGCACTGCGGAAGGCCGCGTAGGACACGATATGGAAGACGGACAGGTAGAAGATGATGAGCGGCAGCTCAAACGCCACACCAAAGCCGATCATAAAGAGCAGCTCCATGTTGACGTAGTTCTCCAGGTCGGGCAGCGCCGTGGCGACAGCCGAGGTCTCGCCGATAAGCCACTCAAAGCCCGCCGGGATGATGATGAAGTAGCAGAAGATGGCACCCAGGAAGAACAGCACCGTCGAGGCGAGCACCGTGGGCACGACCCATTTGCGCTCGTTGGGACGCAGTGCCGGCAGGAAAAATGCCAGAATCTGCCAGATGATCATGGGCGTGCACATGACCACGGCCATCTTGATGGCCAGCGAGAAGCGCAAGCCAAAGCCGCCGAGCGTGGTAGTGATGTAGAACTTACCGTCCGGCACAAAGGAGCGGATGGGGTCTTCCAAGATGTCGAGCACCACGGGCGTGGCGAAATACAGCACGATGGCGGCGGCAAACACCGACACGACCACGATGGTCAGGCGGCGACGGAGCTCTCCCAAGTGATCGAAGAGCGGCATGCGCGCAGGTCCGATAGGCATTACTCATCGCCTCCCTTCGGGGCATCGGCGGCAGCGGCGTCGTCCTCGGCCTCGAGCTCGCGAGCGAGCTGGTCGACGACGGCCTTGCGCTTGCGGGGACGACGGGCGTAGAGGTCAGCCGTCGTGGGCTCTGCCGGCTCGGGCTCGGGCTCCGACTCTGCAGCGGAAGCGGACTCGTCGGCGGCATCGGCAGGCTCGGGCTCGGCGCCCTCGGTCGCAGGCTCCTCGGCAGCATTCTCGCCCTCAGCAGCACCCTCGCTCGCGGCCTTCTCGGCAGCAAGACGGGCGCGACGCTCGGCAAAGGTCTCCTTCTTGGCGGGCGCTGCCGTCTCGGCGGCATCCTCGTCCGCATCGGAATCGTCGTCGATCGCAGCAGCCTTCTTGGGCTTGACCGGGGCCGACGCGGCCTCGCTCACCGGATCGATTATCTCGGACTGAACAACGGCCGTCATCTTTTCCTGCGTCTCGCGGAACTGACGGATGGCACGGCCGATCGTGCGGCCCATCTGTGGGAGCTTATCCGGGCCAAACAGCAAAAAGCCGAAGACCACGATGATCGCGAGCTCACCCTCTCCAATACCAAACACACATACCTCCAAGGCTCGATGTGAGTCG
>UROJ01000099.1 GCA_900549335.1 uncultured Collinsella sp. | reverse complement strand
GTCTCATATCAACCATGAGGGCCGAATAGCTATTGTTCATCAGGCTTCCTTTCCTCATGGCGATTATAGCAACTATTTTAGTTGCTTTCGCTCATTTGCAACGGTTTTAGTTTCTTTATGGCGGATGCAACTGAAATCGTTGCATTGTAATAGGCTATAATTCTTCCAAATCGCCTAGAGAAAGTGTTTGAATGCTGACCGTAATCGTGCCTACTTACAATGCCGAGCCGTATCTTTCTCAGGCTATAGGCAGTCTATTAAACGAAAACAAAATCGAGCTGGAGATCCTCGCCATCAACGACGGATCCACCGATAACTCGCTCGCCGTTATGCAAGAATTCGCTGCGCGCGACTCACGCGCTCGAGTGATCGATAAGGCAAACCAGGGTTACGGCGCAACCTGCAATCTGGGCATTCGCGAGGCAAAGGGCGACTGGATTGCCATCCTCGAGCCCGATGACTGGATCGAGCCCGGAATGTACTCCGACATGCTTGCCTTTGCCATGCGCGAATTTGGCGATCCGAACAAGCTCGATATTATCGAGACCCCGTATTGGATCATTCGCAACCCCGATACCCCCCAAGAGGTCAAACTACATTGCGCATATCGCGGTCGCATTAAACCGCCTCGGCAACCGTTCACCATTCACGACGCTCCACACCTGCTGGCCCATCATCCGTCCATTTGGTCGGCAATCTATCGTCGCGACTTCCTGATGCAAAACAATATCTGGTTTAAGGAAATCCCCGGTGCGGGCTGGGCCGACAATCCATTCCTTGTCGAAACGCTCTGCCAGGCAAAGGCGATCGCTTACTGGCCCAAGCCGTATTACTGCTACCGCGAGGAAACACCCGAAAAGGCAGCCGCCCTGGCCAAGCGTGATCCCCTGATGCCGTTTAATCGCTGGAACGACATGGTTGATATCCTTGAGCGGCTCAACGTCACCGACCCCGCCGTTTGGACACCGCAAATCACACGCGGCTTCACCTATATGGGCATCATGATTGAGCACACCGGAATTGAGGGGCAGCCCGAAATCGAGCGGGCGATCCACAAGATGTTCGAACGCATGCCGCAAGAGCTGGTATTTGCCAATCCTCGCGTTACCCCCGTGGCCAAAAAGCTCTATGCCGAGTATATGGGCATCGCCGACCCTAAAATCAGCTACTGCGCGTACGCCAAGGACCTCGTGGGCGAGGGCTTGTATAACGTATGGAACAAGGGCCCCAAGCAGACTCTAAAAATGATCACATCGCACTTTGGTTCATACAACGCACGCGCTGGAAAATAGTCTGATGGGCAGCAAAGCAAGCAGAAATACCTCCATCGAAGCGCTGCGCCTGGTGGCGGTCGCTGGGATCGCCATATTCCACACGTTTCAGTGGACCTTCCAAGCCGTCTGCACCGGCCTACCGGAATACGCGCCGCTCGCTGTCTTCCCTTACTCCGGCGCGCTCGGCTTTATCAACCTGCTGGGCTGCTGGGCCAACGAGGTCTTTTTTATGATCTCGGGGTACTTCCTTATCCCTTCGGCAGTTCGCGCCCTCCAAAACGGGTCATCCGCACCGGACCTCGCTCGTAAATCGCTTGCGCGGTTAAAGAAGATCGTCTTGCCCACGCTCTTTTATTGCGCTGCCTGCCTGCTTATCTCGATGTACGTCTATCCCCTGCCCGAAATCTCGCTACACGAGATTGGCTGGCTTACGCTGGGCATCGAGTTTATCTGGGTCTACGCCGCCTCCGTATTGCTCGTCCCAGTGATTGCGTTGATACGACAGCGAATCGGCAGCATAAGGGCCCCGTTTGTCGTAGCACTCCTCGTGCTCGCAACATTTGGAATCAACTGCTACATCGCGGCGACGGTAAACGGAGCTGCCGGTGTCGTTTTGTGGCGCAAGCTCATGAGCGCCGTTACCTACCTGGTCGCGTTTATTGCAGCTGGAGAAATGCGGTTTGTCCTCGAATACCTCGGAACGCATCCGGCTCTCAGAAATCCAAGATCGTGCTTATCGGACTTATTGCCGCCACCGTCACGCTCGAGCTCCTGCTATCGACAAACAGCCAGTACGACGCGCTCTGGAAGCTCTCCTACAAGTCAACTTCCGTCATATCCTTCATCTTAGCCGTTGCATCCGTTGCCGCCGCAGCGCTCCATCAGCCACGCCACGAAGTCCCAACTGCAGACAAGACAATCGTGACTCTCGCCGCAGGAACGCTCGCTTTCTACGCCGTACAGTCGTTCACCTGCAACGTCTGGCGACCCATCTTCGACAAAGCGATCTACACCATGGCGACAGGCATCCAAACGGGAGAGCCCCGTCCAGCCGCCGCCATTTTGCTCGGAATCCTTATGAGCCTTTGCCTCGCGCTTTCCCTGCTCCTCGTGGATATCGTGCGCAGGGCCGTAGTCGCGACCATCAAGGCCCACATGAAAGGCTAAGCGACCTTCTGACTCCTCAGACCACGAAGCGCGCTTACACCAGAAGCAAATAAAATCGCAAAGACAATCGCCCAGTTCTTGCAGCCAAATACCGGAATATGAACGATTGCATGGTCATGCATAACAACGAAATAACCCAGAACAACCACCAGAGGCAGCGCCATGAGCAGTGACTGGATCAACATCTTGCGACGACGACCACCTTGCGCTCCGCCCCGTATCGAGCAAACGAGCACGGCAATCCAAATCGCCAATACGGCAGCAAACGAAACAAGACAAACAACGTTCGAGATCATCGCATAACCAGCAGTTGAGCAAATGGCGAACAGCTGCGGGCTCATGCTATAAAACTCCTTCAAAATCTGAGGCCAGTCAGCCTGGGGCAACAGTGACGAAGTCCCATGCGCAGACCAAAGGCCCATCTCGCCCAGAACGTTCGAAAAGACCTCGTTCCAGCCCAGCACAAACGCCGCGACAACCCATTTCATCGCCCAGGTAAACACAAACGAAAGCCCAAACCCAAAGAGCGCCTGCAGCATCGTGACGACGCAGCGCTTGGGGCGCTCGCCCTCGGGGAGCGCAATGAAGGCGAAAAAGCAATGCAGGGCGACAACAGCGGCAGGAATCGTTAAAAAGTCAAGAAACGAAAACACGGCACCCGTCGCAATCGACCAAAGGACAAGACGGCTTGTAAAAGCCCGTGCGTTCGGAGCCGACCCCAAACGAAGACTCATACAAGACATCATGATGAGCGCAACAAAGAACGAGATGCACAGAAGCAGATCACCGATAAAATTGAAAAACAGATTGGTTGAAAACAACAGGATTACAACGAAACCCAACGTCAATAGCTTTGAAAATCGCTTCCGCAAGGCAACGTAAGCGCAAGCGGATCCGGCAATCGCCAGAGCGGCCGCAGGCACCACGACAACGTCGATACCGCCAATAAACAGGCAGGCATTCGTAAGTAGCTGCCATCCATGCCAATACCGGTAATACTGCTGATGCGTAATCCCGTTGGCTTTCGTAACGTCATCAATCTCGGCAACAGCCATCGTCTTAAACGGAGAACCTTGGTCCTTTTGCCGTGCGACTTCAATGACAAAACGATTGTTATCAAAGCAAACAGGACCAGCTGCAACACGGTGGTCGTAGACATACATGTCAGTCAACAGGGCCGAGGACTCCGAACCCTGCGCATGCGACTCGATAACGGGCCTCGGTAGGCAATTCGCTGCGGTATTGCTCAGGACAAATGCGACCTAGAAAACCAAAAACAGCAACATGACCTTGACGGAAAGGCTATCGGCAAGGGAGGCTAAACGAGTTTTATTCACAGGCCATCCAAACAGAAAGATTGCGTCCACAAGAATCGGCACTTATGTAATACCACAATGCGCGCTTGCAATCTCGCCACGCACACAAGTCAACCAGGCTTGTAGCAAACGTTCTTGGTGATTAGCGGAACATTACCCGCGGGCGCCCGCCTACGCTTACAATAGACGTGTCCCATGGGACACGCTGTTTATTCCGCAGGGCCGATATGCTGCCCACGCGAAAGGATATTCTCGTTCATGACTTCCACCCTTCCCGCCCCCATAGACAAGCTCGCCATCGTCGTCGTTACGTACAAGCGCCAGGAACTCCTGGCCAACTTGTTCGACTCTATGACCGAGCTCACGGCAACGCCCTGGCGCATCGTGATTGTCGATAACGAGAATTCGCGCGAGACCGAGGCCATGTGCACCGCATTCAACGAGCGCCTCGCCAACCTGTGGGGCATCGACACCGAGCAGCCCGACGCGCAGGGCGGCACCGACCGTGTCATCTACGCCCCGCAGCTTGAAAACGGCGGCGGTGCAGGCGGCTTCTCCGCCGGCACTAAATGCGCCTACGACCTGGGCGCCCAGTGGTTCTGGGTGATGGACGACGACGTGCTCGTCATCCCCGAAGGCATCGAGCGTCTTGCCAAGTGGACCGACCGCTACGATGTCATCCAGGGTTCGCGCCTGGACTTTGACGGCGGCGCTTTCTTTTGGCAGTACCAGCTCATCCTCTCGCTCGGCATCCCTAACCCTATCGCCAAGTGGGATCTGGGTCCCGAGGGCTACCGCGCCATGAACCAGCTGTGCTTTGAGGGCGGCATGTTCTCGCGCCGCGTGGTCGACAAGATTGGCCTGCCCGACGCGCGCTTCTTTATCTACGGCGACGATGCCTGCTATGGCTACGTAGCCAGCCAGCACTTCCCCGCCGCCGTTGTGGCCGACCTGGTGCTCAAGCGCGCCCGCGCCGTCTCTAACTGGGATATCGCCGGCAAGCGCCAGCTCAACTCTACGAGCGACACCAACCGCTACTACATCATGCGCAACCGCGGTTATCTGGCCCGCTACATGCAGATTTACGGCGACTATCACCCCGTGCTGTTCCGTCTGGGCAACGCCGCGACCTTCTGCAAGGAATTCATTCGCCTGGCTGCCGTTGACAAGTGCTTTAAGACCGGTATTCCGGCGCTGCGCCGAGGCATGAAGGACGCCCGCAAGATCATCAAGGATCCCAACTGGAAGCCCATGCCGCCCATGAAGGACACCGAGTAACGGAAGCCGGAAACACCTCGGCGCTTAAAGCCGCTGGCACACCGTAGCCACATGCTGCCCATCAAAACCGAACCCCCAGCGCATGCGACCCACGCCGGGGCGCGGTACACGGATTTCGTCGATGCTGTCGCGCTCTATGTCGAGTAGCGACTGCACGGCCAGCAATTCCAGGCCCAGCGCATCCACATCGGGATCATACATCAAGTTAATCGTTATCAGCGGGCGCTCGTCCAGCATGCCAATCGTATCTGCTACGTCGAACACAGCACCCGTAGGGAAAACCTGGATGTCCCAGCGACCCGCACCACACTTTCGCCTCGAGGCAGGATTGGCATAGCCCGGCAAGCCAAAGCAGAGCCCCTGCAAGAGCAGATGATATGGTAGCGGCTTATCTGGGTCGGTCTCACCGATTCCCGCATCCCCCAGGATGCGGCTTAGCGCCCGCCTCACCGTATCCTCGTTCCCACGGCACAGCCCGTCGCGAAACGCATCGACGTCTCGAATGTCTTCGGCAGCGCACTCAAACCACTCAACAATCACTAGACGCAAGGCCTGGCGAAGCTCGTTATTGGGCAACCGCAAGGCACGGAGGCGATTGCCATGTTCTGGCTCCTCAGTCATATCTGTCGTCAGGAAGCCTGACAGATACAGCGCCGTCCACAGGCCATCATCAGGCGAGACATCTGGCTCTGCAGTGCCCAAACAAAGCGAAACCTCAGCGCACCCATGGGCCTCGAGCAAATCGAACAAGACCGAAAGGCGGTCGAGATTCCACCCGGCAACTACCCTACTCAAGCAGTCCGCATACCCATAC
>UROJ01000098.1 GCA_900549335.1 uncultured Collinsella sp. | reverse complement strand
TTGCTATCTTTCGGCCGTGCGCCTGACGAACGCCGGAACCGCGACGGTGCTCCAGTGCCTGCAGCTCGTTATCATCATGGGCTACGCCTGCGTGACCGATCGCCGCATGCCGCGTACTCGCGAAGTCATCGGCATTGGCCTGGCTCTGGGTGGAACCTTTTTAATCGCCACCGGCGGCGACCCCACCAGCCTGAATATCTCGCCGCTTGGCCTGGCAGCAGGTCTTATGTGTGCGGTCAGCGCCGCGTGTATGGCGGTGATTCCCGCCAAGATCCTGCCCGAATACGGCAGCCCCATCGTCACGGGTTCGGCAATGCTCACGGCGGGCGTGGTCTCATGTGCCTTCGTGCAGCCCTGGGCGCATATGCCGGCGCTCGACGCTGCCGGCATCGAGGCGCTCGCGGTGTTCGTGGTTATCGGCTCGTTTTTTGCTTACATGCTCTATATGCAGGGCGTTAAGGACATCGGCTCGGTGCGTGCGAGCCTCATCGGAACTGTGGAGCCGGTTTCGGCGACCATCACCAGCGCCGTTATGCTGGGCACGGTGTTTTTGCCGACCGACCTTATCGGCTTTGCCATGATCATCGTGATGATGTTCCTCACGGTGTAGCTGGCGCCGCCGCCAAGACGGAAAAGGTGTTGTGCCGCATTTTCGCCAATTGATGTCCGTGTCTGGAGTTTAGCTGTCGATGCTCAAAATGCCATAAACTAGTAACGTTATGGACTTTTTCATTGCGACTCAATTGCGAGGATTTCTTTATGGCTGGTAATCACTTTAAGGGCAGCGATAGCGGTCGCCCTGCAGTTCCGCCGCGTCCGAACGGGGCTGGTAAGGCCGGCACGCCGGGCGGCGCTGGACAGGGCGGTTCCGGTAAGCGCGTGTCCCCGGGCGAGACAGCGATGTTTACCGCTCTGTACGAGCAGTCTCAAAAGGCAAAAAAGACCGGCCGTGCAAGAGGGAATGTCTTTGCGGGCGGTGCAACCTCCACGTCGCAGCCGAGCGGGGCTCCTTCGGTACCCGCGAACAACGCAGATGCTGCCAACGCCGCGAATGCCGCCGGCAACGTTAATGCCGGCAAGGCCGCCAACAATACTCCCTCTGCCGGTGGCGCGGGGCTTACGGGTAACCTTGGCACGATTTACACCGGCGCCTCCGAGACTGGCACGTTCGCCCGCCTGGATGATAGCGGTGCCGAGTTTGCGGGCTCGGGTTCCAAGGAAGATTATTACGATTTTGGCTTGAACTACGGTAGCGACGCTTCGTCGAGTTCGACCTCTGACGGTCTGGTCCGTCATCGCCATCGCAAGGGCGAGCGCAAAAAGTGTCACACCGGCGCCATTATTGCCGCTGTAGTCGCGGTGCTTCTCGTTGCGCTTGGCGCAAGCGGCTTTATGCTGCTTAACTCGGCAAAGACCGTAAAGAGCGAAGCGAAGGAGGCTGTCGAGATCGTCGGTGGCCTTAAGGACAAGGTCACGTCAGGCGATTTTTCGACGCTGCCTGACGACGCGAAGAAGATCGATGAACTCTGCGACAGCATGAAGGCGGAGACCTCGAGCCCGCTGTGGACGGCGGCTTCGTTTATCCCGGTGTATGGCAGTGACATCAACGCAGCCCGCACCATGATTGATGCCCTGTCCGATGTCTCGAGCAACGCGCTGGTTCCCATGGCCGACAACCTTTCGCAGGCCACGCCCGGCAAGCTGTTCCAGGACGGCATGATTAACGTGTCCGCGCTGCAGGCGGTCGCCGATTCGCTTTCCAGCAGCTCGAAGGTGTTCAAGAGCGCCAATGAGAAGATCCAGGGCATTGGCGATACTCATATTTCCCAGGTGACCGAGCTGGTCGATAAGGCCAAGGACGGCTTTGCCACCCTCAACGGCGCGGTTGACGCGGCGGAGAAGGTCGCCCCCATCCTTCCCCAGATGCTCGGCGCCAACGGCCAGACGCGTCATTATCTTGTGCTCGCGATGAGCAATGTCGAGATCCGCGCCTGCGGCGGTTTCCCCGGTTCTCGCGGCGTGATGTCGGTGACTGACGGTAAGCTCGAACTGGGCGATTTTGTCAAAGTCGACATGATGAAAGAGCCTTTGAGCCCGCTTCCCATCACCGATGAAGAGGCAAACTTGTTCACGACCGGATGGGGCCTGACCGGATTCAACACGCTCGGATACACGATGGGCGACGTTACGATGACGCCTGATTATCCGCGTGCGGCTCAGCTTGCCAGCGATATGCAGAAGGCCATTGTCGGAGATGACATCGACGGCGTATTCGCAGTCGATCCGGTATTTTTGCAGTATATGCTCGGCATTGTAGGCGGTACACAGCTTCCTGATGGCACCGTCGTTGATGGAAGCAACGCTGCAAAGGTGCTGCTGCACGATATTTATTGGAATTACCCGGTAGAGGAACAGGATGCCATTTTTGCGGCGGTTGCCGGATCAGCTTTTAACAAGATCGTGGGCGAACTGGGATCCAGCGATATTACTAAGATTGCTGCCGCCATCGAAAAGGGCGCTTCCGAGGGTCGCATCCTCATGTATTCGAGAAACGATGACGAGGAAAAGGCCGCGAAGGCTCTTGGAATATCGGGCGCCCTCCAAACCGATACGTCGGAGGCTCCGATCTTGGGCGTCTATGTGAACAACTACAGCTATTCAAAGATGGATTGGTTCCTCGATAAACGGGTCACCATCGATTCTTCGGTTGAAAATGCCGATGGCTCGACGACGTATCGAGTGACCACCTCGCTCAAGAACACGATGACCCCCCAGGAGAAGGCCGAGATGCCTGGTTATTTCCAGGGCCATAACGGCATTAGCCAGGATATTGACGATGAGGTGCTGAGGCTTTATCTCTACGCTCCTGCGGGAGGCAGCATTTCGGACATTAAGACTTCGGGCTCCGGTTCTATCGAAATGAACGAAGCGACGCACGATGGCTTGAAGGTTGCATGGGGCGGTGTCCACATGCTTCTTGGACAAGACATAAAGGTCGAGTACAAGGTCACGACTTCGAAGGACTCTGGGCACAAAGAGCTTAAGGTTCGTACCACGCCAACCGCTCAAACGTTCGAACAGGATAAGTAAGATATGAAGTACTTTGGCACCGACGGCTTTCGCGGTGAGGCCAACGTTGGGCTGACGGTAGAGCACGCTTATAAGATTGGCCGTTTTGTGGGCTGGTATTACGGCGCCAACCGCGAGCGCAAGGCGCGCGTCATCGTGGGCAAGGACACACGCCGCTCGAGCTATATGTTTGAGGCGGCGCTGGTGAGCGGCCTGGTCGCGAGCGGTGCGGACGCCTATATGCTGCACGTGATCCCCACGCCGGGCGTGGCGCATCAGACCGTGGAGGGCTGCTTCGATTGCGGCATCATGATCAGTGCGAGCCATAACCCGTTTTGCGATAACGGCATTAAGCTCGTCAACAGCGACGGCTTTAAGATGGACGAGGACGTGCTGGAGCTCATCGAGGACTATATCGATGGCAAGAGCGAGGTGCCGCTGGCAACGGGCAATCACATCGGCGCCACGGTGGATTACATGCAGGGCCGCAACCGCTACATTGCTTCGCTCATCGCCAGCGCGAACTTTTCGCTGCAGGGCGTCAAGATCGGTATTGACTGCGCCAACGGCTCGGCTTCCTCGGTGGCCAAGCCGGTGTTTGACGCGCTCGGCGCCGACGTGCGCGTGATCAATGCCGCGCCCGATGGTTTTAACATCAACGTCGACTGTGGCTCCACGCATATGGAGCGCCTGCAGCGCCACGTGGTGGAGCAGGGGTTGGACGTGGGCTTTGCCTACGACGGCGATGCCGACCGCTGCCTGGCTGTGGATGAGCGCGGTCGCGTGGTAGACGGCGACCAGATCCTGTACGTGTGCGGCGTGTATCTGAACAAGCACGGGCGACTCTCGGGCGGTACCGTGGTGCCGACGATTGCCAGCAACTTTGGCCTGGTCAAGTCGCTGGAGCTTGCCGGTCTGAGCGCCGTGACCAGCGGCGTGGGCGACCGTCACGTGTATGCCAAGATGCGCGAGGGCGGCTACAGCCTGGGTGGCGAGCAGACGGGCCATACGATCTTTGGCGATATCGAGCGCACGGGCGACGGCATTATGACCTCGCTGCGCGTGATGGAAGTGATTCGTGCCGAGCGCGAGACGCTCTCGCAGCTCACGGCTCCGTGCAAGCTGCTGCCGCAGGCGCAGGTGGCCGTGCACGTGGCGGACAAGGACGCCGCGCTCGAGAACATGGGCGTGCAAAACGCCATCGCCGAGGCCGAGGCTGCGCTGGCAGGCGAGGGCCGCGTGCTCGTACGCAAGAGCGGAACCGAGTCGGTTATCCGCGTGCTGGCCGAGGCGCCCGACCAAACATCCGCCGATGCCGCCATGAAGCGCATCGCAAGTGCTCTGGAGGCTCTTTAGTTACGCGTTTTTACCAAACCGCGTAACTGCTCGACGCTGCAAACGGCCCCAAGCGGCAGTCTGACGTTCAATTTCAAGGGCGCGACCAGAAGGTCAGCGCCCTTTCATTTCACGTCACCTTGCTCGCTTAGGGTCGTTTTCGCTGACGTTGCCAAGACATTAGCGTCAACGAACTAGTCATTGGGTACCTAGTTATTGGGTGAAAAAAGGGGACGCTGCGGATTGGTTCCGCGGCGTCCCCTTTGCGTTGGCGTGTCGGTTATGCCTTACAGCTCGTAGAGCGTGGTGAACTTGTCCTGCAGGTAGCTGCAGTAGTAGCGGGCATCGAACGCCATGCCGCAGGCGCCCTTGATGAGCTCCGGCGCGTCCTTGGCGCGGCCCCACTGCCAAATGTGCTCGCCCAGCCAGGCGCGGACGGGTGTCAGGTCGCCGCTCGCGCAGGCGCCGGTAAGGTCGATGCCGTCGCGGCACATGGCCGGCACAAACATGGCGTCGTAGGCGCTGCCCAGCGCATAGGTGGGGAAGTAGCCAAACGAGCCGCCGCTCCAGTGCGTATCCTGCAGGCAACCACGCGTGTCGTCGGGAACCGGAATGCCCAGGTACCCATCCATGAAGCGATTCCAAAGAGCGGGGATATCCTTGGCTGTGGCCTCGCCGGCAAACAGCATGCGCTCGATCTCGTAGCGCACCATAACGTGCAGCGGATAGGTGAGCTCATCGGCCTCGGTGCGGATCAACGACGGCTGCGCGATGTTAACGGCGTGGTAGAGCGTGTCCTCGTCGACGTCGCCGTAGACCTCGGGTGCGTGGCGGCGCAGCACCTCGAGCAGCGGTCCCATAAAGGCGCGGCTGCGACCCACGGTGTTCTCGAAAAAGCGGCTCTGGCTCTCGTGGATGCCCATGGAGGTGCCGCCCTCAAGACAGGTACGCGCATAGGCGGGATTGACGCCCAGCTCGTACATGGCGTGTCCCGCCTCGTGGATGATGCTGTAGACGTTGGAGATGCAATCGTCCTCGTAGATGTGTGTCGCGATGCGCGCGTCACCCACGGCAAAGCCCTCGCTAAACGGGTGCTCGGTAAAGGCAAGCGTGGTGTCGTTCAGGTTCAGGCCGACGAGCTTCATAAGGTCGAAGCTCATGGCGCGCTGGGCGGCCTCGGGCACGCGGGCGTGCAAAAAGTCGGCATCGGGCTGCTGGCCGCGCTCGCCGATGGCGTGCACGAGCGGCACGACCGTCGTCTTGACCTCATCGCAAAACGCATCGAAGCTCTTGGCGGAAAGGCCGCGCTCGTACTGGTCGAGCCAAACGTCGTATGGGTCGCGCTTGGGGTCCATAAGTTCGGCCTGATGCTTAAGTTGGGCGACGATCCTATCCACATAGGGCTCAAAGCTCGCCCAGTCATTGGCCGTCTTGGCCTTGTGCCA
>UROJ01000097.1 GCA_900549335.1 uncultured Collinsella sp. | reverse complement strand
CGTTTTGGTCGGTGCCCAGTGGGGCGATGAGGGCAAGGGTAAGATTTGCGACCTGGTCGCCGGCGACTTCGATGCCGTCGTGCGCTACTCGGGCGGCAACAACGCCGGTCACACCATCGTCGTCAACGGCAAGAAGTACGGCCTGCACCAGGTGCCCTCCGGCATCATGTATTCTGACCACGTGTCGGTGATCGGTAACGGCTGCGTCGTCAACCCCAAGGTTGTCCTTGAGGAGATCGACATGTTCGAGGCCGACGGCATCACCACCAAGAACCTCAAGATTAGCGGCAACGCGCATGTCATCATGCCGTACCACATCGATCTGGATGGCGCCTTTGAGCAGAAGCTCGGCAAGAAGAACATCGGTACCACCAAGCGTGGCATCGGTCCGTGCTATCAGGACAAGATGGCCCGCATTGGCCTGCGCATGCAGGACATGCTGGACGAGGCGCTGTTCCGCGACAAGCTGGAGACCGCTCTCGCCCGCGTGAACCCCGAGCTCGAGCTCATCTACAACCTGCCCACCTACACCGTGGACCAGATTTGCGACGAGTACCTGCCGATGGCCGAGCGCCTGCGTCCCTACATCACCGAGACGAGTCTGCTGCTCAACAACATGATCGATGAGGGCAAGGACCTGCTGTTTGAGGGCGCCCAGGCGACGCTGCTCGACATCGACCACGGTACCTATCCGTACGTGACGTCTTCCAACTGCACCGCCGGCGGCGCCATCACCGGATCCGGCGTGGGCATGAAGAACGTCGACCGCGTGCTGGGCGTCATGAAGGCCTATATCACCCGCGTCGGTTCGGGCCCCATGCCCACCGAGCTTTCCTATGAGTCCGAGGCCGGTCACACGCTGACCGAGGAGGGCTACGAGTACGGCGTGACCACCGGTCGCCGTCGTCGCTGCGGCTGGTTCGACGGCCCCATCGCCAACTACGCCTCGCGCGTCAACGGCCTCACCGATATCGCCATGACCAAGCTCGACGTGCTTTCGGCTTTCGACACCATCAAGGTGTGCGTGGCCTACGACGTCGATGGCGAGCGCTATACCAGCGTGCCCGAGCATCAGGTTCGCTTTGAGCACGCCAAGCCCATCTACGAGGAGCTTCCTGGCTGGAAGTGCGATATCACCGGCTGCCGCAGCTTTGAGGAGCTGCCGCAGGAGGCTCAGGACTACGTGGCGTTTATCGAGGATCTGGCACACACCCGTGTGACGTTCATTGGCGTTGGCGCTGGTCGCGAGCAGATCATCAACCGATTCTGGAAGTAATCGGGACTATTTGGTTATTGCGATATACCCCTTTGCAGCCCGGACGGGCGGCCGAGGGGTATATTTGCTTGCAAAGGGCTCGCGCGGAGCGGGCCATTCATCCATAGAGGAGGCACCCTTGAAGGCGGACACTCAAACCATCGACATCCTGTTGTTGGGCAGCGGCGGCCGTGAGCATGCTTTGGCAGCTAAGCTCGCAGCATCACCGCGCGCCGGCAAGCTCTACATCGCGCCGGGCAACGGCGGCACCGCGAGCTGCGGCGAGAACGTTGTTCTCGACGACTGCGATCCTGCGGCCGTGGCGGCGTTTGCGCAGAGCCACGGATGCGGACTCGTGGTAATTGGCCCCGAGGCTCCGCTTGTGGCGGGCGTGGCCGACGCCGTGCGCGCGGCGGGTATTCCCTGCTTTGGCCCGGGTGCCGAGGGTGCCCAGATGGAGGGCTCCAAGCTGTTCTCCAAGCAGCTCATGGAGCGTGCGGGCATTCCGACGGCAGCCTATGGTTCGTTTACCGACGAGGCTTCGGCTCTCGCCTACGTACGCGAGCAGGGCGCCCCGCTGGTCGTGAAGGCTGACGGCCTTGCCGCCGGCAAGGGCGTTATCGTGGCGACCGAACTTGAGCTGGCCGAGGAAGCCGTGCGCGAGTGCTTTGGCGGCACCTTTGGCGATGCCGGCAACACCGTGGTCATCGAGGAGATGCTGACCGGCCCCGAGTGCTCGCTGTTGGCCTTTACCGACGGCAAGACCGTGCGCCCCATGGCCACCTCGCAGGACCACAAGCGCGCGCTCGAGGGCGACAAGGGCCCCAACACCGGCGGCATGGGCGTCTACAGCCCGGTGCCCATCGTGACTGACGAGGAGCACGCCACCATGGTGGCGGTCATGGAGCAGACCGTGGCCGAGCTCGCTGCCGAGGGTATCGACTACCGCGGCTGCCTGTACGGTGGCTTTATGCTCACGCCTGCCGGCCCCAAGGTGCTGGAGTTCAATGCCCGCTTTGGCGACCCCGAGACGCAGGTCGTGCTGCCGCGCCTTAAGAACGACCTGGTTGAGGTCATGCTGGCTTGTGCCAACTGCGAGCTCGACCAGATTGAACTCGACTGGCGCGACGAGTGGGCCGTGGCCGTTGTCCTGACGAGCGCGGGCTATCCCGGCAGCTACGAGAAAGGCAAGGTCATCACCGGTATTGAGGATGCCGAGGCCATGGAGAACGTGACCGTGTACCACGCGGGCACTGCTGTGGTGGACGGCCAGCTCGTGACCAATGGTGGCCGCGTGCTTGCCGTGACCGCTTTGGGCGACACGTTCGAGAACGCTCGCAACCTTGCCTACGAGGCCTGTGAGAAGATTGATTTTGAGGGCAAGACCCTGCGTCACGACATCGGCCTGCGCGCGCTGCGCGGCCGCGACGCCTGGGATGCCTAAAGTCCGAGAGGAATGAGACGGATGGACGAGAAGAACGAAGAGCTCGTGGACGCGCAGATCGTCGAGGAGGACAGCCGCGTGTATGGGCACGCCGAGGGCCAGCCTGGTGGCGAGGTCGCTGACGAGCCGGCGCTGGTGCTGGGCGATGACGACCCGCACGATGCCGAGCTGCACGAGAGGATTCTTTCGGAGGAGTGCGCCTGGAAGGGCAAGATCCTCGACGTCCACCGTCTTGAAGTTGAGCTGCCCAACGGTCACCGCAGCGCCCGCGATATCGTTCGCCATCCGGGCGCGGCGGCCGTTGTGGCGCTTACCGAGAGCGGCAAGATCGTACTGGTGCGTCAGTACCGCACCGCCATCGACCGCGTGACGGTCGAGATTCCCGCCGGCAAGCTCGATCCAGGCGAGGACCCGCTCGATTGCGCCAAGCGCGAACTGCATGAGGAGACGGGCTTTAGGGCCGGTCGCATTCGCTTTTTGACGTCGATTGTCACGTCCTGCGGTTTTTGCGATGAGATCATCCACATCTACTTGGCTACCAAGCTCGAGTTTGATGCGCCCAACCCCGATGATGACGAGTTTGTCAACGTGGACCTGGTGCCGCTGCACGAGCTGATTGACGCCGTGCTCGACGGCAAGATCGAAGACGCCAAGACCGTCGTAGGCGCCTTGGCCTGTGACAGCATCGCACACAGGCTGGGCGGAACTGAGCTTTAAAAGCGAGGGCGACCCTGGGGCAAACACTACTGATTATTTGCCCCAGGGTCTTACGTTATTGTTTTATCTCCGAGGACTGCATGTTTAAGAGGTTTCTTTCGTATTACGAGCCCCAGATGGGGCTTTTTGTTGCTGATACTGTTTGTGCTCTGGTGCTTGCCGCCATTGACCTGGCGTTCCCCATTATTCTGCGCAATTTGACCGGTGGGCTATTTACTCAGGGTCAGGCTGCCATTATGCAGGCGCTCGGCATGATCGCGGTGGGCTTGGTGCTGATGTATGCCGTCCGCTGCGCCTGCCGCTATTTTGTGAGCTATTGGGGTCACGTGATGGGCGCGCGTATGGAGTCCAAAATGCGCGAGGACCTGTTCGACCAGTATGAGCGCTTTAGCTTTGCATACTTCGACCGCAACAGCTCGGGCGACATGATGAGCCGCGTGGTCAACGACCTGTTCGATATCTGCGAGGCGGCGCACCACGTGCCCGAGTGGATCATCATCTGCGGCATCGAGATCATCGGCTCATTTGTGATCCTCTTTACCATTGCCCCGGTGCTGGCGCTCGCCATGGCCGTGGTGACGGCGGCGTTTGCGGTCATCATGTTTTGGCAGAACATGCGCATGCGCGAGGTCTTTAGCGACAACCGCAAAAAAATCAGCGGCATCAATGCGCAGCTGCAGGATTCGCTGGCGGGCATGCGTGTGGTCAAGAGCTTTGCCAATGAGGAGACCGAACGCTTCAAGTTCCGCGCCTCAAACAATCGCTATCTTTCGTCCAAGGAGAACATGTATCACGCCATGGGCGTCTATACCGCGACGTATGGCCTGCTCTCGGGCGTGCTGTACGTAATCGTGGTGCTGCTGGGCGGTTGGCTGGTTGCCCAAGGCCAGCTGCAGGCGGTCGATATGGCGACCTTTGCACTCTATATTTCGCTGTTCTGCACGCCGCTTGAGACGCTCGTCAATTCGGCCGAAACGTATCAGAAGGCTATCGCCGGCTTTAAGCGTATGGACGAGGTGCTCTCGACCGCGCCGGATATCCAGGACAAGCCGGGCGCCACGGATCTGCAGGTGACTGCCGGCGCCGTGGAGTATCACGACGTGTGCTTTAACTACGAGGACGTTGAGCTGGGCGAGGGCGATGCCGACGAGCGTCCCGTTATCGACCATATGGATCTGTCCATCAAGCCCGGGCAGACCATCGCTTTGGTTGGCCCTTCGGGCGGTGGCAAGTCCACGACCTGTTCGCTGTTGCCGCGCTTTTATGACGTGGCTGCCGGATCCATTAGCATCGACGGCCAGGACGTGCGCGATGTGACGCAGCAGAGCCTGCGTCGCGCCATCGGCCTGGTGCAGCAGGATGTCTATCTGTTTGACGGTACGATTGGCGAGAACATCGCCTACGGCAAGCCGGGCGCTACGGCGGAAGAGATCGCCGAGGCGGCCCGTCGCGCCAACATCGATGCCTTTATCGAGTCGCTTCCACAGGGCTATGACACGGTCGTGGGCGAGCGCGGCAGCCGTCTTTCGGGCGGACAGAAGCAGCGCGTTGCCATCGCGCGCGTGTTTCTCAAGAACCCCAAGATCCTGATTTTGGACGAGGCGACGAGTGCTTTGGATAACGAGAGCGAGGAGGCGGTGCAGGCGTCGCTCGAAGAGCTGGCACGCGGCCGCACCACGATTATCATCGCCCACCGCCTTTCTACCATTAAGCATGCCGATGAGATTGCGACCGTTGAGCATGGTCGCGTTGTGGAGCGTGGCACGCACGAGGAGCTTCTCGCCCGTGGCGGCACCTATGCCCGTTACTATCGAATGCAGTTCGAAGGTGCGCGTGCGCACGAGCTCGACTGATTGATATGACAGGAAGTTTATGGCTGACAAGAACCCTTTGACTCCGGAAGAAGTGACGGAGTTATTCTCCGAAATCGATGCATCCGGCGTCTTGGATCCGACGCTTGCCAAAAAGCGAACTGAGCGCATGCGTGAGAAGGAGGCCGCGGCCAAGCGCGGTGACAAAGCGGCGCTAGCGCAGCTGCGCAGCGAGGACCGCGCGAGCCAGGCAAAACATATCGACCCGCTGTCCGAGGACGATCCTTCGGGCTCGCAGGTGAGCCATACCATTACGAAGACCGCGATGGCCGTGGTCATCGGTATTTTGGTGCTGATCGTGGGCATGCAGATCGGCTACGGCGTGATGCGCCGTCTGAATACCGCCAACCTGTCCGAGAGCGTTTCGGTCGATACCGTTTCGACCGCGCTCAAGGGTGGACTTGAATGGGGCAACGGCTTTACGCAGTTCCCGCTCGACTTTACCGTCGATGAAGCCGATGAACGCACGGGCACGGTCGAGGTGACGGTGTTGGACACATCGTCTGCCAACGAGCTCGAGCTGCTGTCCAACGGGCAGATTCAGGCCGCGGCGCTTGCGACCAACGCGTTGCTCAACGATAAGATCGACCGCGTGGTGTATAACGTTCACGCCTATATCGACGAGGATAGCAACATTCAGCACGATTCC
>UROJ01000096.1 GCA_900549335.1 uncultured Collinsella sp. | reverse complement strand
GTGATGGGCGTGGAGGTCTGCCTGTTCCTGAAGGGCATTGAGGGCGATACCAAGGTGCGCGGCAACCTGCGCTCCAAGGGCGACCTCAACGTGTCCGAGATCGCTGCTGCCTTTGGCGGAGGCGGACATCCCGCTGCCGCCGGTTTCTCCAACAACGGAACGATTCTCGAGACGCTCACCGTGGCACTTCCCATGCTGGCCGAACTGGTTGGGGAGGATCCCACTTCGGTGACCGTCGAGCTTTAACTTTTTGGATGGTACATGGCTCGTCGTACGCCTTCTCAACTGAATATGCTGCTCGCCGTCGATAAGCCGGTGGGCTGCACGTCCCACGATTTGGTCTCGCAATGCCGACGCGCTCTCCATGAGCGGCGCGTCGGCCATGCCGGCACGCTCGACCCTATGGCATCGGGTGTCATGGTGGTGGGCGTGGGTCAGGCCACCCGTCTGCTGGGCATGCTCACGCTCGATACCAAAAGCTACGTCGCCGACATCTCGTTTGGCGCCGAGACCAATACCGATGATGCGGAGGGCGAGGCCGTCCGCACGGTGGCTGTTGCCAACGAGCTCCGCGATTCTGTCTATGCCCGTGAGCGCTTAGCCGCCATGCTGGGCCCGCAGATGCAGGTGCCGCCGGCTTTTTCGGCTATCTCGGTCAATGGCGTTCGCGCCTACAAGTCTGCTCGTGAGGGCAATGCGGTGGATCTACCTCCGCGCCCCGTCGAGGTCTATGCCGCCGACCTGATCGCCGTGGGCGGCGAGGGTGATTCGTGTGTGTGGACCGTGGCGTTCTCAGTGAGCAAGGGCACCTATATCCGTGCGCTCGCTCGCGACCTGGGCCGTGCTTGCGATAGCGCTGCGCATATTTCTGCGCTGCGCCGCACGGCCTCCGGTGTTGTTTCCATTGGCGCCTGTCATGCGGTCGAGGAGCTTTCTCCCGAGTCCGCGGCTGGCTTTGCCCTGGATCCCATTGCGGACCTGGGCGCCACACGTGTTGACTTGCCGGGCAATCTTGCCGACGACCTACTCTGCGGCCGACGCATTCCCGTTGAGCGTGCGCTTGCCGATTTCGATGTCTCGAAGGCGCCGTTTGCGTTGGTGCTCGATGGGGGACTCAAGGCGCTCGCCCGCATTGAGGGTGGCCGCTTTGTCATGGAGCACGTATTTCCTCAGGCAATCGGCGGTGTTCGATGATGTTGTCCGCTCGCGAGCTCGCGCGTATTTTTTTCGCGGGCGGGTCGGACGAGGCTCGCATCGTTGCTGCCGATGCGTTTGATGAGTGCGAGCACCTGGGTGCCGCATCGATTGCCATCGGCGTGTTCGACGGCGTGCACCGTGGACACCAGGAGCTCATTACGGCGCTTGTCCGTGATGCCCGTGCCCATGGCTGTAAGGCGGTCGTGGTTACCTTCGATCCCGACCCGGACGTTGTGGTGAGCTCTTCGCCCGCTCAAAAATTGATGACGACGGCCGACCGTCTGCATGCCCTGGCTCAAACTGGGGTCGATGCGGTGGTGGCCGTTCCCTTTACGCCTGAGGTTGCGGCGCTTGACCATGTTGATTTTCTCTCGCTGGTGTCGCGTCTGGTCGACATTCGATCGATTCGCGTTGGTAGCGACTTTAGGCTGGGTCGCGGTGGTGCATCTGGTGTTGCCGAGATGCGCGCCTGGGGTGCCGAACACGGCGTTGACGTGTATGGTCATGACTTGCTTTGCGAGGGCGGTGAGGCCATTTGCGCCACCCGTATCCGTCATGAGCTCGGACAGGGCCATGTGGAGCTGGCTGCTGAGTTACTCGGCCGTCCGTATATGGTGCGTGGCGGTGTTATTCGCGGCCGTCACGAGGGTTCTGGCATGGGCTTTCCCACGGCAAACCTGCAAGTTCCCGATGGTATTCAGGTGCCTGCGGACGGCGTGTATGAGGGTCTGGTTCTGGTCGATGACACCGTGTGGCCCGCTGCCGTGAACGTCGGCCTGCCGCCAACGTATGCTGACGATGCAGCATCTGCGCATCTCGAGGCTAATTTAATTGGTTATACGGGCGACCTCTATGGCGCTTCCGTTTCGCTGGCGTTTACGCGCTGGCTGCGTCCCTCGCGTCTGTTCGATTCGCTGGATGAGTTGATCGCGACCGTCGAGGGTAATATCGAGGACATTCGTCACAACTTGGGTGAGCAGGGGGTGAGCATCCGTGATTAGCGATGAGGAAAAAGACCAGGTACGCGCTGCGTCCGACCTGGTCGCCATCGTGCGGGAAACGGTTGAGCTCAAGCCCCGCGGCCATGAGTTTTGGGGCTGCTGCCCCTTTCATGGCGAAAAGACCCCATCGTTTCACATTATTCCCGCCACGCAGGTGTGGCATTGCTTTGGCTGTGGCGAGGGTGGCGACGTCTTCACCTATATCATGAAGCGCGAGAACCTGAGCTTTCCCGAGTCAATCCGTTATTTAGCCGATCGCGCGGGTATTGAGCTGCACGATACCGGAGATCGCCGCGAGCGCGGTACCAAGCGTGCCCGCATCTACGATCTGTGCGCCGAGACCGCCCAGTTCTACCACACCATGCTTATGCGCGGTAAGGACGGCCGTCCGCGCGAGTACTTTGCCAGCCGCGGTATGGGTGGCGACGTCTGCCGCCGCTACTGCCTGGGCTTTGCACCGGGCCGTAACGCGCTGGTGTCGCACCTGTCCCAGGCGGGTTTTACCCCGCAGGAGATGATCGACGCCAACGTTGCCGTGAGCCGCGGGCGCGGGCAGCTTGCCGACCGCTTCTACGACCGCGTAATGTTCCCCATCTTTGACGAGCAGGGTCACAACATTGCCTTTGGCGGTCGCATTATGGGTGACGGCCAACCCAAGTATCTCAACACCGCCGAGACGAGTGTGTTCCATAAAAAGCGAAACCTCTACGGTTTTAATTGGGCCAAGGAGTTTATCGTCGCGCAGGATACCGCCATCGTGGTGGAGGGTTATACCGATTGCATCGCCTGCTGGGAGGCGGGGATTAAAAACGTTGTCGCCACGCTGGGCACCGCCCTCACGGAGCATCACGTCAAGACGCTCACCCGCTTTGCCAAGCGCATCGTGTATATGTTTGACGGCGATGCCGCCGGTCAAAAGGCCGCTCGCCGTGCGATTCAGTTTATCGAGCAGGATTCTATGGACCTGCGCTGCGTGGTGCTGCCCGACGGCAACGACCCTATGGAGTTTATTACGGCGCACGGAGGCCAGGAGCTGCAGGCGCGCATCGACGCTGCCGAGCCGCTTATGGACTTTGTCTACCGTTCGCTGCAGGAGTCGAGCGACATCACCACGCCGGGCGGTCGCGCCAAGGCGCTCGAGGATGCGCTGACGCTCATTTATCCGCTGCGCGGTAGCTATATGATCGACACGTACTTTATCCAGATTGCCGACCTGTTGGGTTTGGATCTGGAGACAGTGCGTGCGAGCTCGGGCCGTGTGTTTCGCGATGTCGCCAAGCGCGAGGATGCGGAACGACGTCGTGAGCAGAACTATGAGCGCCAGCGGGCACAGGCTGAGCGGTCCGGTAGCGCGGGCGGTCGGACGTCGGGTTCTCGCGATGCCGGTCGCGGTGCCTGGGCATCGGGCGCTACGCCGCCGGTGTCCGCGCCGGTCGAAGAAGAGCCGTACGACTACGTCCCGCTCGATGCCTACGATGCCGCGCCCGTGGAGGTCGTCGACGACCTGCCGCCGATCGATGTGCCTGATGGTATGGGCTCTGTTCCTGTGCCTGATGGTTCGGACGCACCGGCTACGGCGGCGCCGATGGTTCTTACCGATCTTGAACGCAAGTCCTTGGCGGGGGAGCGTGAACTGCTGACCATGCTCACGAGCTACCCCGACCTGTTCCGCACGTATGCCGACCGTATCTGCTCCATCGAGTGGGTGGATCCGCGCCACGAGTCCATCGCATGGGCCGTTCTGGCAACGCCGCCGGGAACCGATCCTGCAGCTTGCATGGATGCGGCGCGCTCAGTGTGTCCCGATGCGGCAACGCTTGTGAGTGCCGGGCGCATCTCGTCGACGAGCAAGCACCCCACCGAGACGAACATCGTGTTTATGCTCGATACGCTCGAGCTCTACACCATCAAGCGTCGCATGCGTGCCGCACAGGCCAAGCTGCGCCAGGACCGTTCGCTCGATGATGAGGCCCGTCGTGCGCTGACCGTGCAGGCCGCGCAGGACTCGCAGCGTCAGCGCGAACTGCAAAAGTCGATCGGCGGCGTGGCGGATCCGTTTCGTTTGATCGGCCTGGAGGCCGCAGGCACCGAACAAGCCTAGATGTTGTGGTCAACCAGCGTATTCTCGCCTATATCAAGCCCTCTTTTTGGGTATAGACGTCAATGTGTGTGCTAAAGTATTGAGTCCTGTGGACTATGAAGGGAGAATCTGTGCCAAAAAAGACTGAGAGCACGGGTACTGGGCTGGAATCCTACGTTGCAAAGCTCATGGGCAACGGCTCAAACAGGACTTCGGTAACCGAGGACGAGATTCAGGTCGCCCTGAAGGATATCGATGTTTCTGACGAGCAGCTCACCGCGGTGTATTCCGCGCTGCGCAACAGCGGCATCCAGATTATCTCCGCGAGCGGTAACGACGACGCCCCCATGGACGTCGACGATGACGATAACGATACCGATACCGACGATTTCGATGACGACGACGAGCACGATTCCGGCTCGCTCGACGATCACGAGCTCAAGATGGCCCGCCAGGCCGACGCCGAGATGGGTTCTTCCAAGAGCAAGAAGAAGCGCACCGTGCGCACGTCCCGTTCGCGTTCGCGCGTGCGCGGCATCGATGCCTCCACGGTGATGCTGACCGGCGACCCGGTCCGTATGTACCTCAAGGAGATCGGCAAGGTCGACCTGCTGACCGCCTCCGAAGAGGTCGATCTGGCCATGAAGATCGAGGCCGGTCTTGAGGCCACCGAGAAGCTCGAGGCTGCCGATGCTGGTGAGCTCGAACTCACGCGTGCCGAGATGCGTCGTCTTACGCGCATTGAGAACGTGGGCCTCGAAGCCAAGCAGGCGCTCATCAGCGCAAACCTGCGTCTGGTCGTCTCCATCGCCAAGCGCTATGTCGGCCGCGGCATGCTGTTCCTGGACCTGATCCAGGAGGGCAACCTCGGTCTGATTCGCGCCGTCGAGAAGTTCGACTACCAGAAGGGCTTTAAGTTCTCCACGTATGCCACGTGGTGGATCCGTCAGGCCATCACGCGCGCTATCGCCGACCAGGCCCGTACCATCCGTATTCCCGTGCACATGGTCGAGACCATCAACAAGCTCGTCCGCGTGCAGCGCCAGCTCCTTCAGGACCTGGGTCGCGACCCGACCCCCGAGGAGATCGGTGCCGAGATGGACATGAGTGCCGACCGCGTCCGCGAGATCCAGAAGATTTCGCAGGAGCCCGTTTCGCTCGAGACCCCCATCGGCGAGGAAGAGGATTCCCAACTGGGCGACTTTATCGAGGACTCCCAGGCTATCGTTCCGCCCGATGCGGCCAGCTTCTCCATGCTGCAGGAGCAGCTCACCCAGGTGCTCGACTCGCTTGCCGATCGTGAGCGCAAGGTTATCGAGCTGCGCTTTGGCCTTGTCGACGGACATCCCCGTACGCTCGAGGAAGTCGGCCGCGAGTTTGGCGTCACGCGCGAGCGCATCCGCCAGATCGAGTCCAAGACCCTGGCCAAGCTCCGCCACCCGAGCCGCTCGAGCAAGCTCAAGGACTATATCGAAAGCTAGTCAAGCAAGAGGCGCCCTCAAGCACATCCGCTTGGGGGCGCTTTCACGTAGTCATTGGGGTCGTTCTTGAATGACTACCGTTTAAGAACGTTCCCAATGACTAGGTCGGAAAATTTCTTAAAAAAGTTCTTGCCCTGAGCTGATTCGTCCGTATAATAAACTTCGTTGCTTGAGAGCACGCACCTATTCCTCGGTAGCTCAATGGTAGAGCACGCGGCTGTTAACCGCGCTGTTGTAGGT
>UROJ01000095.1 GCA_900549335.1 uncultured Collinsella sp. | reverse complement strand
GCACCTACATGGTGCGCCCCATCGTTAACGGTTTGGCCACGGGCGGGGAGGAGCTGCTCGCCAAGCAGGTCATCCTGACGGCGATCATCTACGCCGCGGGCGTGCTCTCGGCCCTGGGCTACTCGCAGATTATGGTGCGCGCGGCCCAGCGCGTGGTGTCCGATATCCGCCGCGACCTGTTCGCGCACATTCAGACGCTGCCGCTCAGCTATTTTGACAGCACGCGCTCGGGCGACATCATGAGCTTTTTCACCAACGACGTCGACACCGTCTCCGAGGCGCTCAACAACAGCTTTGCCAACGTGATTCAGGCCGCCATTCAGGTTGTGGGCACCACGGCCATGCTCATCATCCTTAACTGGCAGCTCACGATTATCACGCTCGTGTGCGATGTGGCCATTGTGCTGTACGCGCGCTACTCGGGCGCGCGCTCTAAGCGCTTCTTTGCCGCCCAGCAGGCATCGCTTGGCGACCTGGACGGATATATCGAAGAGATGGTCTCGGGCCAAAAGGTCATCAAGGTCTTTAATCACGAGGCAGCGAATGTCGCCGGCTTCACCTGCCGCAACGACGAGCTTCGCCGCACTGGCACCGCCGCCGTGAGCTATGCCAACTCCATGGTGCCCATGACCGTCGTGATTGGCTACGTCAACTATGCCATCGTCGCCGTGGCGGGCGGCATGCTCTGCATCAAGGGGCTCGCCGACGTAGGTGCGCTCGCAAGCTACCTGGTCTTTGTGCGCCAGGCGGCCATGCCCATCAACCAGTTTACGCAGCTGGGTAATTTCTTACTCAATGCGTTGGCCGGCGCCGAGCGCCTGTTTGCCGCCATGGATCTTGAGCCCGAGGTGGACGAGGGCTGCGTGGAGCTGGTGCAGACGGGCGACGCCGCGTGGGCATGGAAGATTCCCGAGGGTCAGGGCGTGGGCGCGTACGGGCATCTGCATGATGTGGCTGCCGTTGATGAGTCGGGCCGCGCGGTGGCCGCCGACGGCACCGAGCTCACGTGCGGCTTGGTCCCGCTTGCCGGCGACGTGCGCTTCCATGCCGTGGATTTTTCCTACGTGCCGGGCACCCGTGTGCTCACGGACCTCAACCTGTTTGCCAAGCCGGGGCAAAAGATCGCGTTTGTGGGCTCGACGGGCGCCGGAAAGACGACCATCACTAACCTCATCAACCGCTTCTACGAGGTCGATGACGGCGAGATCACGTACGACGGCATCGACGTCAAGCACATTGCCAAGGCCAGCCTGCGCGGGTCGCTCGGCATTGTGCTGCAGGATACGCACCTGTTTAGCGGCACCATTGCGCAGAACATCCGCTTTGGCAAGCTCGACGCGACCGACGAGGAGGTGCGTGCCGCCGCCGAGGCCGCCTGCGCCGACTCGTTTATCCGCCGCCTGCCTAGAGGGTATGACACGCCGGTCACGGCCGACGGCGCCAACCTGTCGCAGGGCCAGCGCCAGCTGCTCGCCATCGCGCGCGTGGCCGTTGCCGACCCGCCGGTGCTCATTCTGGACGAGGCCACTTCGAGTATCGACACGCGTACCGAAAAGCTCATCGAGCGCGGTATGGACCGTATCATGCGCGGACGCACCACCTTTATGATCGCGCACCGCCTGTCCACCGTTCGCGACGCCGACGCGATCATGGTCCTCGAACACGGCCGCATCATCGAACGCGGCACGCACGAAGAGCTGCTCGCCCAGCACGGCGAGTACTGGCAGCTGGCGCATGGCTTAAAAGAGCTGGATTAACCCGTTCGAGCACGATGCTTTGACCCCTCCGTGCTCCTCACCTTGCCTCAAACCATCACAACATTCGACGTTTTTCGCCAAAATCGGGAAAAGCATCGAATGTTGTGATGGTTTGTATGCTGAGGATGGGCTTGGAAAGTCCGTTTTGCTCGAAGCGACCTGTCCTGTCGTACGGGTGTCGGCATGATTCTCTCGTGGGGTATTATGTTTTCCGAAGAATAAAACGCCGCGTGAGGGGAGGGCTGCGTGGACGGGCGCGTGCAACATGACGGCTTTGGCCGCGATATCAACTACCTGCGCATTGCCGTTACCGACAAGTGCAATTTCCGCTGCATTTACTGCATGCCAGCCGATGGCGTGGCGCCCCGCGCGCACGACGAGCTGCTCAGTGCCGAGGAAATCGCCCGCTTTGTGCGCTTGGTGGCAGGGGAGGGCATTCGCCGCGTGCGTCTGACGGGCGGCGAGCCGCTGGTCAGCCGCCGTATCATCCCGCTCATTCGCGACATCCGCGCGATCCCGCAGATCGAGGACATCTCGCTCACCACCAACGGCGCCTTGCTGCCCAAGCTGGCGCCGCAGCTCAAAGATGCCGGGCTTAACCGCGTCAACATCTCGCTCGATACGCTCGACCCTACGCTCTTTGGAAAGATCACGCGCCTGGGTCGACTCGAGCAGACCATGGCTGGCATCGACGCGGCACTGGCCTGGGGCTTTGAGCCCGTTAAGGTCAACTGCGTTGTAGTGCGTCGGCTCAACCAGGATGTGGCGGCCCTCGCACGGCTGACCGTCGACCGCCCCATCCACCTGCGCTTTATCGAATACATGCCCATTGGCGACGAGCACACGAGCTCGCATTGCGCTGTGGACCCGCATGCGCCCACGCTCAATCCCGAGCTGTGGGATGCGAGCGACACCGTGTCGAGCGACGAGCTGCGGGCGCGCATCAATGCCGGGGCCGCCGCGACGGGGCTGGGCGAGCTTGAACCGCTCGACATCAACGACGCTCCTGCCGGCGCGGGCCCCGCGCGCTATTGGCACTTTCCGGGCGCGGCGGGAACGGTTGGCTTCATTAGCGCCATGTCCAACCATTTTTGCGCGAATTGCAACCGTCTGCGCCTGACGGCCGACGGTAACGTGCGTCCGTGCCTGTTCAGCGATGCCGAGTATTCGGTGCGTGAGGCGCTGCGCCGTGGTGATGATATGCAGGTACTTTCGATTTGGCGCGATGCCGTGGCCCACAAACCGCAGGAACACGCGATAATTGAGGGCACGCAACGATTTATGTCCCAAATCGGAGGATGATCATATGGCCAAGAGCAGGTACGCCGATGCCACCAAGGCCGCTCGCAGGGCCGCGATGTCTGCCCACAAAGTCACGGCTGCGACGAATGCTGGCAGCGCCGACGCGTCCGTGCAGCCGACTGCCAGTGCTGCCACCGAGCCCGCCCGCGACGCCCGTCGCGACGAGCTGACGCACGTGGACGCCAAGGGCGAGGTGCGCATGGTCGACGTGTCCGACAAGGCCGAGACCCATCGCATTGCCATCGCCGAGGGCACTATCCTCATGCATCCCGAGACGCAGGCCATGGTGCTGCAGGACCGCGCCAAAAAGGGCGACGTGCTTGCCTGCGCGCGCGTGGCGGGCATTATGGCCATCAAGCGCACGAGTGACATCATCCCCATGTGCCATCCGTTGCTCATTACCAAGAGTAAGTGCGACATTGCGCCCATCGCTCCGGCGGGGACGCCGGCCGAGGACGTGCCCGAGGGCTGGGCGCCGGCGCGCGCGGACGGGCAGGTCGGCTTTCACATACTGGTTACGGCGGGCGTGACGGGCAAGACAGGTATCGAGATGGAGGCCCTGACCGGCGCGAGCGCTGCGTGCCTGACCATCTACGACATGTGCAAGGCCGTCGATCGCGGCATGGAGATCGTTGACGTGCGCCTGTTGCACAAGGAGGGCGGCCGCTCGGGCGTATGGGACCGCGCAGAGCGTCAGGCCGCTGCCGTTGAGGCCGTGGCCGCTGACGGTGCCGCGCCCGCGAGCGCACCCGTCGCCGTCGCGCCCGCAGCTCCCACTCCAGCCGTCCCCGCGATCGCGTTTATCGGCTACCAAAACTCGGGCAAGACCACGCTCGTCGAGAAGGTTATCGCCGAGCTCACCCGCCGCGGCCTGCGCGTGGGTTCGCTCAAGCATCATGGGCATCACGGCTTTGATATCGATGTGCCCGCTAAGGACACCTGGCGCCATCACCAGGCCGGATCCAAGCATGTGGGCCTCATCTGCGCCACGCGCTGGGCGGAGTACGCCGACACGCGCGAGGAGGACGAGATGCCCGCGCGCGAGCTGCTGTCGCGCTACAACGATGTCGACGTGGTGATCATCGAGGGTTACAAGACCGAAGGCTTCGACAACATCGTGGTCGCGCGCTCCGGCGTCGACCGTCTGCGCGGCAAGAGCTCGCTCGACCTGGTCGATGGTCGCACGCTGGCCCTTGCCTGCAACGAGGCCCTGGCACGCCAGGCCTTCGACGCCGGATTTGCGACCCGAGCCATCAACATCAACGACGCCCGAGCCATCTGCGACCTTATCCAAGATCATCTGGCCTAAAACCCGCCAAAAAGGGACAGGTTTGTTTTGGCGGGTTTTATCTGGGCAAACGTCATTTCCACCACAAAGGGGCCAGGCACCTTTGTGGTGGTTTTTGCTTTGGTAGATGTGTGGGACATGCCTTATAATCTACCAAGTAGTTCATGGCGGACGGAAAACGGAGAGAAGGGGCTCGATGCGTCCTTAATGTTTCATGCGGATTGATTGATTCGATAGACGGTGGCGAATGCCCGCCGTCCGCATTCGTATGAAACAAGGAGTCTCCATGCTCGTCTCTCTTTTCTCAAAGCCTCAATCATTGCTGTCCGTGCAGGCCAAGCGCCTGGTGGCGATGCGCTTTCTCATCTACACGGGGTTTCAGACTAGTTATTTTATCGGCGTCATCGGAACGCTTACCTATGCGGACGACGCCTCGGTCGTCGCGACGTCGCTGGCCGTCCTGTTTATGAACGTTTTCGTGATCTTGGGATCCTTTGCGGGCGGCGCTGCGCTCGACGCATGGGGTCCGCGCCGCCATTTCTTGCTGAGCACCATCGGCGCTCTCGCAACTGGCACGGCAATCATCGCCTTTGGTAGCGCGACCGGCGTCGTCCTGCTCGGCGCGGTGTTTCTGGGCTTTACGATGGGGTTCGCCCAGCCCATCGCCACGTCCTATCCGGCGTATCTCACCGACGACCCCGTCGAGCTCAAAGACATCAACTCCGCCATCGCCATGTTTTCAAACGTGAGTATCATCGTCGGGCCCACGTTGGGCGGCTTTGTCGCGGCGGCTGCGTCGTCGCGCGCGGTGTTCGTGCTCATGATGCTCTTTACCGTGCTGGCGTTCGTCGTCGGTTGGGGCTTTAGGCCGCAGACCAGCCATGTCGACGGGTATGCGGATGCCGATTCGGCAGAGGAAGGGGAGCGTGCGGGACAAAGCTCCAACCCCAGCACATCCTCCCGCGTCACCTTCGCGACCAGCATCAAGACGGTCTTTACCAGCAGCGTCCTCGCCCTACTGTTCTGCATTATTTTCCTTTCGAACTTTGGCTATGGCGCCTTCGATCCACTGGAGTCGTTCTTCTACCGCGATGTCCTGCACGTCGGTGTTGAGTGGATGGGCTGGCTCTCGTCGGCCAGCGGTGTCGGCGCGGTGCTGGGCGCCGTCCTCGCGCTCCGCTTGCCGCCGCACCTGGTCAACCTTAAAACGCTGCTCGTGGCGCTTCTGTCCGTGGGCCTGGGAAGTTTGCTCTATGTGGGAACACCGTACGTGGGTGTAGCCCTCGTCGGCCAGATTGTCCTGGGCGTGGCGTGGGGCGTCGTCAACCCGCTCCACAACACCATCGTGCAAACGACGGCCCCGCTCGAGCAGCTCGGTCGCGTGAACTCGGTCATGGGCTTTGGCAACATGTTCGCCGGCGTGGCGCCGCTGGCAATTGCCCCGTGGCTGGCGGCAACATTTGGCGTACAACGGACACTCGTGGGGGCAGGCATGGTCGTGACGGCGGTTCCTGCGGCGTTGCTGCTGTTTGGACGCCGGCATTTTGATCGTGCCGCAAGGCAGTAAAAACCATCACAACATTCGATGATAATCGCGATTTTGCCGAAAAACATCGAATGTTGTGATGGTTTGTGCCCCGGATCCGGCCACCACAAAGGGGCCAGGCACCTTTGTGGTGGTTTTGCGCCAAAGTGCCCCGTGTGCGCTTTGGTATACCATGAACGCCACTTCCAGATACACCCCACATCGCCGCACAACCCAGAAAGGCCTCCATGGACACCACCTTCAGCCACATCAAAGCC
>UROJ01000094.1 GCA_900549335.1 uncultured Collinsella sp. | reverse complement strand
CACGTGGGTCTAGCGACGTCGTCGCGCCTCGCTACGGCCGAGCGCAACCTTAAGATGGTCGGTCTTTTTGACAAGTTTGAGACGGTGACCTGCGGCGAGGACGTCGTACACGGCAAGCCCGACCCCGAGATGTATCTGCTTGCCTGCGAGCGCGCGGGCTTTGCTCCTGAGGAATGTGCTGTGGTCGAGGATTCGCGCAACGGCTGCGTCTCGGGTATCACGGCCGGCTGCCACGTCTTTGCCGTTCCCGATATCGTGCCGCTGCCGCAGGACGTGGTGGACGGCTGTGAGGTCGTGCTCGACACGTTGTTCGATCTGACTACGGCGGTCAAGGCAGTGCGCTAGACAATTGCGGAGTTGAAACGAGCAATCGGCTGACCTTGCGCTTAAGCAAAAGAGGTCCGGCAATGGTCGGGCCTCTTTTGCTTAAGCGGCGTTTTGGCATACTGGCCGACGTGCTATAGATACGCGCCGAGGTTGATGGCGGTGGCTTCGGCTTGGCTGCTCGCCCAGGTACTGGCGCGCTCCAAGAGGAACGGCCGCACGAGTTCCTGACGGTTGATGTCCTCGGCGGCTGTGACCGCAGTAACGGTTCGAGCTGCGGAACCAATGCGGGTGTGCTTGGTTTTTGCCGGCGCCTTGTTCTCGATTTGCTCCATGAGCAGCTGGACACCCTTGCGGCCAATCTCGTAGCCCGGGGGTGCTACGGTGGTGAGCGGTACCGCGCCGCTCCATGCAAGCGGGTTGCCGTCGCAGCCGGCCACGCGGACCTGCTCGGGGACAGGGATGCTCTTGTCGGTTAACGCCGAGATAACGCCCGAGGCCAATACATCGGTAAGGCCGATGACAAAATCGGGGCGCTCGTCGGTAGAGCGTTCGGCAATCTGAGCGCCGATGCTGTAACCGTCGGCGGCGGTATTCCATTCTCCGGCGTCAATGACCTCAATTTTGATATCGGGATGCAGGGCGAGGGCCTTGTGAATGCCAAGTACGCGCAGGGTGAGCTGCATAAATGCCGCTCTGCCCACAACGGTGATATGGCGCGCACCGCGGGCGATGGCGAGCTCGGCGATAATGCGCCCTTGCGCCTCGTTGTCGGCGGCCACGTAGTAACCGGGTTCGGAACAGTGGGTGTCCAGATGGACGATCGGCACGGGCATCTTGGCCATAGTGGGGCGCCAGTCGGGGGACGCCATGGGTTGGACCATGACGCCGGACATCTGCGTGCCCATAAAATAGCGCAGGTAATGGTCCTCGAGAATGTCGTCGTTATCGGCGTTGGCGATGAGCAGGTCGTAACCGTGCTTGCGGGCCTCGTTATGGGCGCCGCTGGCAATTTGGAGCGAGAAGCCGTGATCGAGACGGGGGAGGACCAGGCCAAAGGACTTGGTAGTGCCGCCTGCGAGCTGACGGGCACTTTGGTTGGGCAGGTAGCCAAGGCGATTGATGGTCTCGTTGATGAGCTTGAGGGTCTCGGGGCGCAGCTTTTCGGGATGGTTGAGCGCGTTGGAAACCGTGCCCAGCGAAACCCCGGCCTCGCGCGCGACGTCGCTGATTTTTACCTTTGCCATAGCGGCCCCTTTGATGCGTTTCAAGTACAAGCCAGATTGTAGCATCCCAAACCTACCAAAAAGGGACAGGTTTATTTTGGCAGGTTTTATCTGGGGAAACGCCGTTGCCAGCGCGACCACCACGAAGGGGGCAGACACCTTTGTGGTGGTTTGAGCTGCCTGGGCCTTCAATTGTCTCGATCTGTAACACTAAGCCGGCTTCCGGAGCCCCAGATGTTACAGATCGAGATCTTTCGCTGGGACAGAGCGCCGCCCCGGTCCAAACCACCACAAAGGTGCCTGTCCCCATTGTGGTGGTTTGGACCGGCTGGACGTGTGTGCATCGGGTGGTATCTAAGTTGAGATACCACTTCTGGTATATCAGCTTGCGCTTGCGTGAGTACAATACTCAAACGTTATACGTCTCAGCGCCCCCTGTGCGTGGACGTCTTGCAGTCACGCGAACGAAGGGATTTATCCTATGTGCGGAATTGTCGGCTACACCGGCTCTGATATTGCAAAGAACATCCTGGTCACGGGTCTTAAGCGTATGGAGTATCGCGGGTATGACTCCTCGGGCGTCGCGCTCGAGGTGGGCGAGGGCGCCGCAGCGCACCTCGACGTCATCCGCCGCGTGGGCAAGGTCGCGGGCTTGGAGAGCGAGCTTTCCAACATCGACAGCGACGCTACCTGCGGTATCGGCCACACCCGTTGGGCCACCCACGGCAAGCCCTCCGTCGTTAACGCTCACCCTCACACCAGCTGCGACGGTCGTATCGCCATCGTTCACAACGGCATCATCGAGAACTTCGCCGAGCTGCGCGAAGAGCTGGAGGGTCGCGGCCACCACTTTAAGAGCGAGACCGATACCGAGGTCTTCGCGCATCTGATCGAAGAGGCTTATGCCGAGACGCACGACCTGATGGACTCCGTGCGCGAGGCTTGCACCCACGTGGTCGGTGCCTATGGTCTGGCCGCCGTGTGCGCTGACGAACCCGGCGTGATCGCCGTGGCCCGCAAGGATTCCCCGATCGTAGTCGGCGTGGGCGAAACCGGCTCCTATGTTGCTTCCGATGTCATCGCGCTCATCGACGCCACCCGCGATGTCGTGGTGCTCGAGGACGGTCAGTTTGCCAAGCTCACGCCCACAGGCGTCGAGTACACCGACGAGGCCGGCAACGTTATCGAGCCCAAGGTCACCCACATCGACTGGGACCTGGACATGGCAGAAAAGGGCGGTTATCCCGACTTTATGCTCAAGGAGATCCATGAGCAGCCGCGCGTCGTGCGCGACACGCTGGTGGGCCGTATGACCCCCGCCGGCGAGCTCGATATCGACGAGCTGGGCCTGTCCCTCGAGGAACTCAACGACATCGACCGCGTCTACGTGATCGCTTGCGGCACCAGCTATCACGCTGGCCTCATCGCCAAGAACCTTATTGAGGGCTGGGCTCGCATCCCCACCGAGGTTGAGGCGGCCAGCGAGTTCCGCTATCGCAATCCCATCATCACGCCGACGACGCTTGTCGTGGCCGTGTCCCAGTCGGGCGAGACGGCCGACACCCTCGCCGCCATTCGCGACGCGCGCATCAAGGGTGCCAAGGTCTTCGGCATCACCAACGTGGTGGGCAGCCCGGTGGCGCGCGAGAGCGACGGCGTTATCTACACCAAGGCCAACAAGGAGATCGCAGTCGCTTCGACCAAGAGCTTCATCGGTCAGGTCGTGAGCCTCACGCTTTTGGCCCTGCTGCTGGCGCAGGTCAAGTACCGTCTGACCACCAAGCAGGCGCGCATGCTGTTCCGCGAGCTTTCCGACACGGCCGAGCAGATCCAGTGGATTTTGGATACCCAAACCGAGGCCGTTCATGAGGCCGCCCTGCTGTGCAAGGACGCGCAGTCGGCGCTGTTCGTGGGTCGTGGCATGGGTGCCGCCATTTCCTACGAGGGCGCACTCAAGCTCAAAGAGGTCAGCTACCTGCACGCCGAGGCCTACGCTGCCGGCGAGATGAAGCACGGCCCCATTGCCCTGATCGACCCGGGTTTCCCTGTCATCGCTGTGGCCACCAAGAGTGCTACCTACGACAAGACTGTGTCGAACCTTATGGAGTGCAAGGCACGCGGCGCCAAGGTCATCGTCGTTGCCACCGAGGGTGACGAGGAGATCAACAAGATCGCCGACTGCATCATCCGCGTGCCGGCAGTCCGCGACGTGTTCAGCCCCATCACGGCGAGCGTCCCGCTGCAGCTGCTCGCCCGCGAGGTCGCCATTCTGCGCGGCTGCGACGTTGACCAACCTCGAAACCTCGCTAAGAGCGTGACCGTGGAATAACTAATATTCCGCCGTTCTAACGACCAAGGCCCGGCTCCGCGTCATCAGACGGAGCCGGGCCTTTTTGTACGGAGAAACCACCACAAAGGTGACTGTCCCCTTTGTGGTGGTTTTGGCAGGTTAGCGGAGCTTGCTGGTCTCGAAGTACTCGGGGAACTGGTCCAGAACCTCGGTTTGGTTGCGGAACATCATATGCAGGTGCTTGCTGACTAAAAAGCTCGCTTCGATGGGGTCGCGACCGGCGATGGCGCGGCGAATCTGCTTGTGCTCGTTCACGATGTCCTGATTGTCGAGAACCTGCGTGGCGGCGCGCAGCCAGCGGAAGCGCTCCAGGTCGGCATTGGTCTCCTCGAGCCACGACCACACGGTGCTGCGGCATGCGATGCTAAAAATCATGTGATGCATGAGGTTGTCGCTCAAAAAGAAGCCGATGCGATCCTCTTCGGCCATGGCCTTTTCCTGCAGCGCGATGGCGCGGTCGAGCTGCTCGATGCCTGCCGAGGTGGCACGGGCGCAGCACTCCACAATTACCTGCTTTTCCAGGTGCTCGCGAATGTAGCAGGCACTTTCGGCAAGGGTGAGGTTGATGGGCGAGACATAGGTGCCACTTTGGGGCACGGTACGTACCAGGCCTTCCTGCGCCAAGCGAACCAAAGCCTCGCGCACGGGGGTGCGCCCCATATCCAGGTCGTCGCAAAGCTGCTTGACGCCTAGCTTTTCGCCCGGCTTGTAGTCCAGGTAGACGATTTTGCGTCGAATGGTGTGGTAGGACTGGTCTTGTAGGCTTGTTTCTTGCTCGCCGACGTGCATCGATTCTTCCATAGTGCCTCGCAACCGTTCTATCAAACTCATATGTCAGTTGTTTATTATGCCGCGAATCAGCTCTCCGCGGTGGGTAATTCGACTGTCGCCCGAGAACTATTGCGGCATCTTAGTCTTTGTTTGCGCGAGACTGTGCTCGATGTTGCCATATCATAAGCCGTCGCAAACGTGAAAGAGAAAGAAGGAATCCCATATGCAACTGGCGAATACCGTACGCGAGCGCTGGAAGGGCGTTTTGTTCTGCCTGATCATCGCTATCCCCGCAACGCTGCTCGGCAAACAAATTGAGGTGGTCGGCGGGCCGGTATTTGCCATCCTCTTTGGCATGGTCCTGGCGCTCGTCTTTCCCAAGAATCGCCGCGAACAGCTCGCCGCCGGTGTTACCTATACGTCCAAAAAAGTCTTGCAGTACGCGGTTATCCTGCTTGGCTTTGGCATGAACCTCTCCCAGATTCTGTCCAAGGGTGCCCAGTCGCTGCCGATTATCGTGGCGACGATCTCGACCTCGCTTGTCATCGCCTTTGTGCTCTGCCGCGTCATGAACGTGCCGGGCAAGATTGCGACGCTTGTGGGTGTGGGTTCGTCGATTTGCGGCGGTTCTGCCATCGCCGCGACCGCACCCGTCATCGATGCCGACGATCGAGAGATTGCCCAGGCCATTTCGGTTATCTTCCTGTTTAACGTTATCGCGGCGCTCGTGTTTCCGACGCTCGGTGGCATGCTCGGCCTGACCAACGAGGGCTTTGGGCTGTTTGCCGGCACCGCCATCAACGACACCTCGTCCGTAACGGCTGCGGCGAGCGCTTGGGACAGCATGCATCCCGGCGCCAACGTGCTCGAGAGCGCCACGGTGGTCAAGCTCACCAGGACGTTGGCCATTATCCCCATCACGTTGGTCCTTGCGTGCTGGCAGATGCATCTGGCGCGCAAGGCCGGGGGCGACGCCAAAAGCACGTTCTCCCTCAAACGCGCGTTTCCCATGTTTGTGCTGTTCTTTGTGCTGGCGAGCGTAATCACCACGGTGCTTCAGCTTCCCGTGTCCATCACGGCGCCCATCAAGGAGCTGTCGAAGTTTTTTATCGTGATGGCCATGGCGGCTATTGGCTTTAATACCGATATCGTCGAGCTGGTCAAAAAGGGCGGCAAGCCCATCGCGTTGGGCTTTTGCTGCTGGATTGGCATTGCGTGCATGAGTTTGGGGATGCAGCACGTGCTGGGAATCTGGTAGAGAAGTAGCTTATTTGCGTGCTGGTTGCTGGTGGGCGCAAGCTTGCGGTGGAGCGATAGGAGCTCTTGCGGGTATGGCTTGTCCGCAGGTTTATAAGTCCCGAAGAGCTCTTATCGCCCCGCCAGGATGGCGATGCGGGGCAACACCTATACTCGCAGGACGGCGCTTTCTGCCCTATAGTGTTTGGTGAGCAATATCGTTCAATTTTGAAACACTTGAGATGCCAAGCCACAGATAAGGGTCGTGGCTGGAGACGGGGCGAACCATGGATAGCGATGCCAAGCTGAACATCTTGACCGA
>UROJ01000093.1 GCA_900549335.1 uncultured Collinsella sp. | reverse complement strand
GTTTCTGCCCGACCGCTACGATGCCCGTTCGTACTCGGACAAGTTGTTCCAAAAGATGAGCCAGGTGATTTTGGACCTGGGCGAGACCGAGAGCTGCATTATCGAAGGCCGCCTGTCCGATTACCTGCTGCGCAACAACCCCAACCACATTGCCGTGTTGGTGACCGCACCCTTTGAGGACCGCGTCGAGATCGTGCGCAAGAAGCGTGGCCTTAATAAAAAGAAGGGCGCCAAGCTGGTCAAGCAGCAGCAGAAGGCGCGCGAGGCGTTCTATAAGCGCTATAGCGCCGGAAAGTGGAAGATGACGAGCGGTAAAGACATCGTCGTCAACCGCGCCAAGTTGGGACGCGAGGGCTGTAAAGACGTCATCGCCGCTGCCTACCGCTACAAAGTGGCGCAGCTCGAAGGCTAGCCGACCAAAACCACCACAAAGGGACAGGCACCTTTGTGGTGGTCGGGCGGCCGGCATAGAAAAAGTCCCCGCCGGGCGTGTGCTCGACGGGGACTTTGCCGTTTGATGGCTAGTGCTGCAGGTGATTACTCGCCCAGCAGGCTCTTGGTGATGGAAGCGGCGGCCTTCTTGCCGGCGCCCATCGCCAGAATGACCGTAGCGGCACCGGTGACGATGTCGCCGCCGGCCCAGATGCGGGGATCGGTGGTCTGGCCGGTCTCCTCGTCGGCAACGATGTAGCCCCACTTGTTGAGCTCCATCTTGCCGCCGATCTTGGCAGCGAAGGGGTTGGCGTTGGTGCCGATAGCCGAGATCGCGACGTCGCAGGGGATTTCCTCGATAGCGCCCTCGATGGGCACCGGGCGACGACGGCCGGACTCGTCAGGCTCGCCGAGCTCCATCTTCTGGACCTTGACGGCGCACACGGAGCCGTCCTCGCCAGCGACAAACTCGAGCGGGGAGACGAGCGGCAGGACCTCGACGCCCTCGGCCTTAGCATGGTGCAGCTCGGCGCGACGGCAGGGCATCTCGTCCTCGGTACGGCGGTAAGCGATGATGGCGTGCTCGGCGCCCAGGCGCTTGGCGGTACGGACGGCGTCCATAGCCACGTTGCCGCCACCAAAGACGACGACGTTCTTGCCGTGCTTGGTGGGGGTGTCGTACTCGGGGAACTTGTTGGCCTTCATCAGGTTCACGCGGGTGAGGTACTCGTTAGCGAAGAAGACGTTGGGCAGGTTCTCGCCGGGGACGTTGAGGAACTTGGGCAGGCCGGCGCCGGTCGCCACGTAGATGGCGTCGAAGCCCTGCTCGAACAGCTCCTCGGCCGTGGCCATGTTGCCCACGACGGAGTTGTACTCAAACTTGACGCCCATGTCCTCCAGGCCGTCAATCTCGCGCTTGACGACCGCCTTGGGCAGACGGAACTCGGGGATGCCGTAGACCAGCACGCCGCCGCCGGTGAAGAATGCCTCGAAGACGGTGACGTCAAAGCCGTTACGGGCGAGCTCGCCGGCGCAGGTGATGCCGGATGGGCCGGAGCCGACGACGGCGACCTTCTTGCCGTTCTTGGGAGCCATCTTGGGCGTGGAGGCGAGCTCGGGGCGGTCACCCAGGAAGCGCTCGAGCTGGCCGATGGCCACGGGCTCGGACTTCTTGCCACGGATGCACTTGCCCTCGCACTGGTTCTCCTGCGGGCAGACGCGGCCGCAGATAGCGGGAAGCATGGAGTCCTCGCGGATGGTATCGAGAGCGCCGCCGAAGTCCTTCGCGCGGATCTGCTCGATAAAGCGGGGAATGTTGATGTTGACGGGGCAGCCCTCAACACAGAACGGCTTCTTGCAGTTGAGGCAGCGCTCGGCCTCGGCCAGCGCCATCTCCTCGGTGAAGCCCTTGTCGACGGGGCGGAAGTCGCAGGCGCGCTCGGCAGCCGGCTCCTCGTTATCGGGGGTGCGGGGCGACTTCATATCGGCAACGAAACGACCGTTAACTAGTGGCATGCGCAGCTCTTTTCCTCATAGGCCTTGAGGGACTCGCCCTCTTCGGAACGGTAAGCGGCCTGGCGGGCACGAAGGTCATCCCAGTCGACCAGGGTGGCATCGAAGTCGGGGCCGTCGACGCAAGCGAACTTGGTCACGCCGCCCACCTCGACGCGGCAGCAGCCGCACATACCGGTGCCGTCAACCATGATGGGGTTGAGCGACGCGGTGATGGGGGTGTTGTACTTCTGGGCGGTGAGGGTCGAGAACTTCATCATCGGAACGGGGCCGACGCAGAAGACCTGGCTCACGGCCTTGTCCTGCAGCAGGCGCTCCAGCGGAGCGGTGACAACGCCCTGCTCGCCGTAGGAACCGTCATCGGTAGTGATGTGGATGTGGTCCTCGTCGAGGAGCTCGCGGAACTGGTCCTCCATGAGCAGGAGGTCCTTGGTGCGGGCGCCCATGATGGCGTGCACCTCGTGGCCGGTCTCGACCAGGTGCTTGGCGACCGGGAAGGCAATTGCTAGGCCGACGCCGCCGCCAATGACAGCGCAGGGGCCCTCGGCCATCTCGGTAGGAACGCCCAGCGGGCCCACGACGTCGCGCAGCGACTCGCCGGCCTCGTAGGTGGACAGCATCTCGGTGGTCTTGCCGATCACCATGAAGATGAACTCGACCCAGCCCTCGTCACCGTTCCAGCCGGCCAGGGTAAACGGGACGCGCTCGCCCGTCTCGTTGGCGCGGACCATGAGGAACTGTCCAGCGTGCGCATGCTTGGCGATTGCAGGCGCCTCGATGCGGAACTTGAACACCTTCTCCGAGAACTGCGTCTTCTCCAGGATCTTATACATAGAACCCCTCTCTTGTTAGGGCTGCCGAACCGTGCCTCCACGGAAATGGACGGTAGCCCGAATAAAACCGTACGCGCACAGGCGTTGTGCAGACATACGGTGCAAATTATACCCTCATGGACATGTCGCTTACGTGTATCTTTGGCAGGCGGGAAAAGTGGCCTGCCAAAAAGGGACTGGTTTATTTTGGTCGGTTTTATCAGGCAAAACGGCAAAGGGGGCCGGCCTCGCGCTTCGTTGAGGCCGGCCCCCTTTGGGGCGTTATGCATGTATGGTGGCAGCGTGTTTATTGCGATGTGCCGACTGCGGCGTTTCCGCATATAAAACCTGCCAAAATAAACATCCCTTTTTGGTAGGTTTTAGTGTTTGCCGTTGGCGGAAGCGGCACCGTTTACGTGATCGCGGGCGTAGATAACGCCGTGGACGATGGCCAAACCGGCGGCATCTGCGGCGCGGGCGCAGGTGTCCTGGAAGTCCTCGGCCTCGCGGGCGCGCAGCTGCTTAAGCACGTAGTCGGCGACGGCCATCTTGCCGGGAGGGTTGCCGATACCGGTGCGGATGCGGCTAAAGTCGCGGCTGCCCATCTTGTCGATGATGGAGCGCAGGCCGTTGTGGCCGGCGTGGCCGCCGCCCACCTTAACGCGTACGTCGCCGGCGGGAATATCGAGCTCGTCGTGGATTACGAGCAGCTCCTCGGCCTTAATTTTGTACTCGCGGCAGAGCTTGGAGATGGGGCCACCCGAGGTGTTCATGTACGACTGCGGCTTGACCAGCACAATCTGGCGCTTGCCGCCCTCTTCCTCGGCATCGTTGATATTGATGAGCGCGACCTCGGCGCCTGCCTGGTTTTTCCAGTACGTGACGCCGGCCTGACGGGCCAACTCGTCGATTGCTTTGAAACCTGCGTTGTGGCGGGTCTCGGCATACTCATCGCCAGGGTTGCCAAGCCCGGCAACCATGCGAATCTTAAGCGGCTGTGCAGCTGCCATGTGCTTCCTTTCGTCGATTTGTCGTCTGCTATGGTGAGCGACCCCGTTGCAGCTGTCAAATGGAGGGCGATTGAGGTTGTTTGGGGGCGTTTGGACGGCCGTCGAAATCCGAGGTGGACAGTTAGTTCAGATACGTATAAGCTCTGAGGACTCGAATTGCTCGATTCAATGCCGATACGTTGTTTTGGAGCTTTAGTTAGTCCATATGACGCTGTTTTGAAGTCTACCCTGCCTTCAAATAGGGCGAATGGTATAGAGATAGCTGCAAAACAGCCTAATTCAATGTGTCCATTTATACGTATTTGAACTAACTGTCCATCCCTGTTTGACGGCGCACGGGTGATTCGCCGTTTAGACCGGCGCGAGGCCGATTCCAGCCCGCAGGGCGTTGAGCCAAGCGGCTTGACGCTTGCGATAACCCTTGATGCGATAGCGGAATCGAGCCCCCGCAAGTCGATGCATCGTGTGAGCGAAGGCTTCGAGTGCAACAAGGTCCTTCATTTGGTCACGATTGATAACCAGGACGTGGATGCCCATAGCCTTAAGGCCATTGTTGCGATTGCCGTCGTGAATGCGAGCGTTTTGAAGCTCATGCCCAATTCCGTTGTATTCGTTGTCCACTCCGGCGGCAGGACAATATAAGTCGCAAATTGCATAGGGGATGCCCGAGGACATGTTGACCGCAAGAGTGTCGAAGTCGATTCTATAGTTGAGTAACAAACCTCCCATGGGCAGGCTGCAACATCCGAAACCGCCAAAGCGCATGGGCGCGCCTAGGACGGCAAACATTAAGGATTCCGCTGGGGATGCGGATCCGGCTCGGGCGAGTTTAACGGCCGTGCGAAACGAGGCATAGGAGCTGCTTTTGGCGAACCGTGCGATTGCCTCGAGATCTTCGATGGTTGTAGCAGGTTCGCATTTGTAGTGCGCCTGTTCGTAACGGGTTTCGGCTTGTCCTTCGGGTGCCGGTTGGCTGCCCTGACAATCAAGATCGCCCATCACTTCGAAGCCGTCGGCCTTGGGCCACGTATCGTCATAGGCGATGGGGTAGGTTGCCTCGGGCAGAAGGGAGTAAGTTCCGAGCAGCTCCATAAGGAGCATCAAGGTTTTGGCGACTGATTCATTTTTAGAACAAAGCATGGCTGTCATGGCAGGAGACGTTGCGTAGATGTCGGCCTCGACGTGCACAATTGCACCTTCAGGTAGCGGAGCGGAGAGAATGTGCTGAAGAAGTCGCTTGTCGGCGCGTCTGTTGTCTTCGTCTGAAACGAGAAGATCGAGCAGTTCGGAATCATCTTCATCCCAGGCATCGAGTATCGAAAGTGCGTCAAAGTCTATCGCGTCATTATTGGGAATGCAGCTAGCCAAGGCCTATGCTTGCTGTTCACTATCAACGGAGTCCCAGGGTAGGGTAGAGTACGCCCGTCGTGCGCGACGAATTGCGCGGAGGGCGGAGAAATGTGAAATCACGGTCGTCATGGCTATAACGTACTAAGTTGGCGACAGAATGCGACCGCCATACCGTTCTTTTCGCTCAGCGGGGCGCTGCGCGCCATGAACGGCTGGGTGTTATGAAATCGGTAGAATCGGTTGAGGGGATTGCAGGAAATTGAGCTCTGCCGCGAAGGTTGACGATAGCTACCGGACAGTTAGTTCAGATACGTACAAGGCGGCGGGCGATCGAGGCGTTTCTAAGGGCCTTTAAGGGCGATTTGAGGGTAAATATGCGGCGGTTGTACTCGAAAACGATGAGCTTTGGACGGCGTGGCATCCGCCGGGGAGCTCAGAAGGCTCCGAACGGTCCTTTGGAGCTTTAAAAAATACGTATCTGAACTAACTGTCCAGGGAAGGTTGGCGAGGGATGGAAAAGGGCCGGAAGCGAGCTTCCGGCCCTTTAAAAACATCAAAGATGATGCGATATGCGTTGGATTACAGCGCGAAGTCGCCGCCGACGAGCGTGGAGACAGGCTCCTCGTGGTAAACGGCGGAGATGGCCTGAGCGAACTCCTCGGCGACCGAGATGGTCTTGATCTTGCCGCCGACCTCGACAGGAATGGCGTCGGTGACGAGGCACTCGACGATCGGGGCGTCGTTCAGACGCTCGATGGCCGGACCGGAGAAGATGCCGTGGGTGGCGCAGACGTAGATGTCGCCAGCGCCCATAGCCTTGAGCTCCTTGACGTTGGCGCACAGGGTGCCAGCGGTGTCGATCATGTCGTCGTTGATGATGCAGGTCTTGCCCTTGATGTCACCGATGATGCCCATGACTTCGGCGGCGTTGTGGCGCGGACGACCCTTGTGGGCGATGGCCAGGTCGCAGCCGAGCATGTCGGACAGCTTCTTGGCGGCCTTGGCGCGGCCCACATCGGGGGAGACGACGACCAGGTTGTCGGTGTCGAAGTGCATGTCGTTGTAGTACTGGCCAAACAGCGGCAGTGCGGACAGGTGGTTAACCGGGATATCA
>UROJ01000092.1 GCA_900549335.1 uncultured Collinsella sp. | reverse complement strand
CATTGTTGCTTAGGTACGACCAGGTGCCGCCACCGTAGTCGCTATGCTTGTAGAGATCGCTGTTCGTATCGAAGTTGTTGACGTTTTGCCAGAACTTTGCGGCGCCCCACACACTTCCATAGCCATCGGTGAGTTTGCTGCTGCCGCCAATGTCACCGCGCTCGACGTTCTCGAGCTTGTCGCGCAGAGTGTAGCGATTGCCATGGCTACCGTTAGCTGCCATATAGACCTCGCTGCGCGTGGCAAACGTCGTGGGGGTATCAGTGGAATAGGGGCCAACGGTATCGGCCGGAATGTCCTCGCTCGTGCCCAGACCCAGGGCTTGATAATCCTGCTCGGTCATATCGGTGATTGCGGGCGCGTCTGCCGCCTGGGCAACCTGGGGCGTGGCCGTGAAGCAGGCGACGCTCGTGGCGATCAACGCAGCAAGCGCCGCCGTCCCAACAAGCGGGATTTTCGACAGCCTACGGATACGGGGGTGTGGAACGTACATGAGGGACCTCGCTTTACTCGAGTGGAGTGGACTCATTTTTGCAAATGATACGTCCGATGCCCGATATCACGTGTCTCATTTTCGCCAACGGCGTGTCTCATTTTTGAGAATCCGAGATGCCGCGGAAATCTTATCCCAGCTCAAAGGCCATTTCTGGGATGTATTTTCCGTCGAGTGCCTCATCGGGAAACCGCATCCCATTCCAAAGGCAAATTCCGGGACGCATTTTCCGAAAGCCTGCCCATCCGGAAAGCCCGTCCCACTTTGGACGCATCCGGGCACGGAACCATCGACCTATCAGGCCTCCCATCAATAAAGAGGCGTCCTCCCGGACGGCGGGGCACGAAGTTCATCGCGAGTTCCGCACGCAAAGAAGGCCACTTAATGTGGCCTTCGTCTTGCGCAGGACTGTAGAGCAGGGAACTTCGTGCCCCGACGCCCGGGAGGACGTTACATTTAGAAAGATGGGCCGACCGCCGTCAGCGATGGGAGCTACTCCCCCAACACGGCCTTTTTGGCGGCTGCAGCCATGTTGTCCAGATCCTCCTTGGTGGGATGATCCTTCGCGGCAACCCAGTTGTCGAGCAGCATCTTAAATCGGGCGTTGTCGGGATCTTGCTCGAGCATGGCCTCGTAGCGCTGCTTGACCGCAGGGCCCATCTTGCCCTGGCACATTGCCCAGCCCACCAGCTCGGCATCATCGGCCAAATTGGAAGTTACGCGATCGATAATCTGCTGGTAATAGCTCTGGTCGGCGCCAAAACCGCAGGTGCCAAACAGGAACACGCGCTTGCCGTGCAAGGCGGAGAGCAACGCCGCGACCGAAGGCGTGCACGCGCCCTTGTCGCACCAAAAACCGACGAGCACCATGTCGGCCGCGCAGGCCCCCTGCGCCTCGAGCGCAACCTGATCTGCATCCGCATCATCGCTCAGCGCGGCGGCGTGAATAAACTCAACGCCCGCAGCCTGCAGAGCGCGCTTAATCGCGCCCGAAACCATCCTGGTATTACCGCTCTTGCTGTTAACCACCAAAGAGCATGTCATAGTCACGTTGCCTCGTTTCCCCCGAAACTCGAGCCATTAGTGCAGTTTATTAGATGAATATCTTAGTACTAACGACGCAGATGTAAACCATCAGCCGCCAATCGGTGGCCCCTACTGGGCAAACTGGCTGCGGTAAAGATCGGCATAGAAGCCGTCTGCCGCCAGCAGCTCGTCGTGCGTGCCGCGCTCGATAATCTGGCCGTCGCGCATGACCAGAATGCAGTCGGCGTTTCGAATCGTCGACAGGCGGTGCGCCACCACAAAGCTTGTACGACCGGCCATGAGCTCGTCGAATGCCGCCTGCACCTGCAGCTCGGTGCGGGTATCGATGCTCGAGGTCGCCTCGTCCAGCAGCAGAATCGCCGGGTCGGCGAGCATGACGCGCGCGATGCACAGCAGCTGCTTTTGACCCTGGCTAAACGTGCCACCGTCCTCGCCAATCACCGTGTCGTAGCCTTTCGGCAACTGCACGATAAACTTGTGCGCATGCGCGCGCTTGGCCGCCTCGATAACCTGTTCACGCGTGGCATCGGGACAACCGTAGGCGATGTTTTCGGCCACGGTGCCCTCGAACAGCCAAGTGTCCTGCAGCACCATGCCAAAGGCACGGCGCAGGCTTGCGCGCGTGTAGTCACGCGAGGAACGGCCATCGACCGCAATGCGACCGGCATCGATATCGTAAAAACGCAGCAGCAAATTGATGAGCGTTGTCTTGCCACAGCCCGTAGGACCGACCAGGGCAAAGCGCATGCCGGGTTTGGCGTCAATGCAAATGTCCTGCAGCAGCTTGCGGTCGGGCACGTAGCTAAAGTCCACATGCTCAAAGGCGACCTCGCCCTGCGGGGCGGCAAGCTCTACGGCGTCCGACGCGTCGGGTTCCTGCTCGCGCGCATCGAGCAGCGCAAACATGCGGCGCGCCGAGGCGTACGCGGTCTGGATCTGCGTAATGACGTTGGTGACCTCGTTGAACGGCTTGGTGTACTGATTGGCGTAGGACAGGAAAATCTGCACGCCGCCCACCGTGAGCGCCGCAGGCACGCCCGTGACCACGCCCACGCAGCCGATCACAGCGACCACGGCATAGATGATGTTATTGATAAAGCGCGTGCCGGGGTTGGAGAGCGAGCCCATAAACTGCGCGCGTTCACCTGCTGTATAGAGCTCGGCGTTAAGGGCATCGAAGCGCTGCTGAGCGTGCGGGCCGTAGGCGAAGGCGTCGACAAGTTTCTGCTCGCCCACATACTCCTCGATATGACCACCGAGCTGCCCTTGGATGCGCTGCTGTGCCGTAAAGCTCTTGTTGGAAAGCTTGGCGATGGCGCCGGCTGCAAAAATGGAAAGCGGCGTGACGAGCACCACCACAAGCGTCATGGTCAGGTTAATGGAGAGCATAAACGCGAGCGTGCCAACGATGGTGATAACGCCGGTAAAGAGCTGGGTAAAGCCCTGCAGCAGACCGTCGCCGACCTGGTCGACGTCGTTGACCACGCGACTCATAAGGTCGCCGTGGGCATGGCCGTCGATAAAACTGAGCGGCATGCGGCTGAGCTTATCGCTCGCCTCCACGCGCATGTCGCGCACCGTTTCGTAGGACAGGCGGTTGACGCAGTAGCCCTGCAGCCACTGGAAGGCCGCTGCTCCCACCACGACGAGCGCGAGTTTGGTAACGAGCGGCAGCAGCGCGTCGAAGTCCACCTGACCGGCGGCAACGATAAGGTCGATGCCCTCGCCGATGAGGATGGGCGTATAGAGTTGCAAGATCACCGAGACAGCGGCACTCACAAACGATGCCGCAAACGAAATGCGGTGCGGTCGGACATAGCCCAGCAGGCGGCGGGTCACCGCGCCCACGGGATAGCGCTCGGGATCGCCGGGCTGGCGCGGACCGTCGCCCAGGTCGTTAAGGTTATCGTTACCGGACACATTGGCCGTCATCGTGGCGACCGAACCGGAGGAAGTATACGGATTCATTTAGCAGCCCTCCTTTGCGCAGGCGGATGCGGGGGCAGTCGCGGCGGACGCGGGCGCCGCGCTCCCCTGCTGGCCCTCGAGCTCCTCGCGGCGCAGCTGCGACTGGCAAATCTCGCGATAGAGCTGGCAGCCTGCGTAGAGCTCGTCATGCGTACCCAGGCCCGCGACCGAGCCGTGGTCGAGCACGCAGATCATGTCGGCGTCGCGCACGGTCGATACGCGCTGGCTCACGATGACGGTCGTGAGCGGCAGCCCGCCCTCGGCGGCACCGCGCACGCTGCGCTCGCGGATGGCGTGGCGAAGCGCCGCGTCGGTCTTAAAGTCGAGCGCCGAGGCGGAATCGTCCATAATCAATATCTGAGGCGAACCCACCAAGGCACGCGCGATAGTCAGGCGCTGGCGCTGACCGCCGCTAAAGTTCTTGCCGCCCGCCTCGACCGGGGCATCCAGGCCTTGGGGCTTGTTGCGCACGAACTCGCTGGCCTGCGCCATGTCGAGCGCCGCCCAGAGCTCCTCGTCGGTCGCCGACTCGTCACGCCAGGTCAGGTTGCTGCGGATGGTGCCGCTCACCAGCGACGCGCGCTGCGGGACGGTCGCGACCACATGGCGCAGCTGGTCGAGCGGCCAAGTGCGCACGTCGACACCCATCACGCTCACGCTGCCGGTGCCCGCATCGTACAGGCGCGGGATAAGCGAGACGAGCGTAGACTTGCCGCTGCCCGTGCCGCCGATAATGCCGAGCGTTTTGCCCAGCGGCAGCTCCAGCGTCACATCGTCGACGGCGTTGGCGGCGCCCGCGCCAAACGAAAAACTCGCATGGTCAAAGCTCAGCGCGGAGACCAGAACAGCGCCACCCGCCAGGTCGCTCGGCTCGGGCAGTGTGACCGGCTGGTTGCCCTCATCGGTGATGCTCGGCACGCAATTGAGCACCTCGTTGATACGCGACGCACTGGCGCTCGCCTTGGTAAAAACCACGACCAGGTTGGCGACGTACACGATGGAGGTCAGGGTCTGCGTCATGTAGTTCACAAACGCCATGACCTGGCCCTGCGTGAGCTCGCCCACGTTGACCTGGATGCCGCCCACCCACAGGATGGCGCACACGCCCAGGTTCATCACAAGAAACGTGACGGGGTTGAGAATCGACGAGAGCTTGCCCACCGCGATGGCAGTATTGGCCTGGTCATCGGCGGCCTGGGCAAAGCGCTCGCGCTCGTGGTCCTCGCGCACAAAGGCGCGAACCACGCGGGCACCCGAAAGCCCCTCGCGGCAAATGAGCGCAATGCGGTCGAGCTTTGCCTGCAGCTGCTTGTAGTACGGAATGCAGCGCGCCATGACAAACCAAAACACCAGGCCGATGGCGGGCGTGCAAATCAAAAAGATGATGCCGAGCTTAAGGTCGATGGCAAGGGCCGCGACCATGGAGCCCACCGCCAGGAAGGGCCAGCGGATGAGCATGCGCACGCCCAGCGCCACAGCTAGCTGCACCTGGTTGACATCGTTGGTGATACGCGTGATGAGCGACGGCGTGCCAAAGCGATCGAGCTCAGCATAGCTCAGCTTATTGATGTGCCCGTAGAGCGCGCCGCGGATGTCGGTACCCATGCCCTGCGAGGTGAGCGCCGCCATCTTTTGGCAGACGAGCGTAAACGAGATGCCGATTACAGCCATGGCGGCGAGCACCGCGCCGTAACGGACGACGGCGTTGACATCGTGTGCGCCGATGCCCTTATCGATCATCTGGGCAATCACCAGCGGCGTAAGCAAGTCAAAGATCACTTCGATCAGCTTGCACGCAGGGCCAATCACCATATACCGGCGAAACTTACCACCAAAACGCCTGAGCAGCTCAATCATGTATAGGCGCTCCCTATCATCATCCACATTCAATTCGAACCATGATAGTACCGCCACCCCAAAAGAAGCGTAAACAACTCGTCATTTCTAACGGGATTCAGTTTTCAGAGGGGTATACGCGCACACCCAGCCAGTGTCGGGTCGACCACTTGGTATACTTACATTAGTGCTACCAAGTTAGTCGCCGACCCTTGAAATGAGGTGCCGAGATGAACGACATTCTCGCAAGAAGAGCAAGACGAGCAACTGTGGGCATCGCCCTTTCCGCGGCACTTGTCGCGGGAATCGCCCCCGCAACGGCGATGGCGGCGGAAACCAGCTCCCCCACCGGTGCAGTTGCCTTGCAGACGGAAGATGCGGCCGCCGAAAAAGACAAAGCGTATGCAGCCATGCAGGAAGCGCTCAAAAACCTCGAAGCCGCAAAAGACGCCGCAAGTCCCGAGAAAATTGCGAGATTCAATGATGACATTGCCCGTTTTCAAGAGCTCCGCGACAAGATGACGGCGCAAGCCGCCGAATTGAGGGATTCCCTTCCCGCCATGCAAGCGGACGTCGATGCAGCCCAAGCCAAATACGACGAGGCCATCAACCGGGTAAGCGAGCTCCAGGCAAAATTAGACAAGAAACTTGAGGCGCTTGAGGCACTCGAAGCACTCGGCGACGAGGAGCTTGTCGAAACTACTAAACAGCAAATAAAGCAGTTGCGCAGTGAAATCGTAACGGCAAAAGCGCAAGAAGACTCTTGCAAAACGGGGCTCCGCGAGCGCCACGACGGCCTCAAAAGGCAGGAAAGACAAGTTAATGACTGTGAACGTGCTGCAGAGAAGTATAAAGCCCATACCGACCAGTTCATAGCCTGGCGAGATGCGCTCCTCGACAATTTGAAAAAAGCGCAAA
>UROJ01000091.1 GCA_900549335.1 uncultured Collinsella sp. | reverse complement strand
GTATTTACTACCGTTCACCGAATTCGTTGACAAACGATTCGCCAGACAGTATGTATCGGCGAGGTGAGATATCAGTCTTCGTCAACCCGCAGGATAGCAGGGTTTTCGCTTGGGTTAGTCAAACGTTTTAGCGTTAATAAAACCCGAAACCAGCGGGCAATCATGGCGAAATAAATGGTTGAAAATCGCGCAATCATGTATATCAGTTGTTTAGGCTCGTGTTTAGTTATCGGAATGGCCAGCCGCCGCCTCGGCGCGCTCGGCATTCCATGCAACGAGCGCCTCGTGGACCGCCTTGGCAACATCGGCAGGTATGCCGCGAACTTCCGCGATCTCTTGCTCGCTCGCCGCGCGCAAACGCTTCATCGAGCCAAAATGGCGCATAAGGGCACGTTTTCTGGTGGGTCCCACGCCTGGAACGTCATCGAGTACCGAAACCGTCATGGCCTTGTCGCGCAATTCGCGATGGAACGTGATGGCAAAACGGTGCGATTCATCGCGCACCTGTTTAATTAGATAGAGCGACGCGGACCCGGTCGGCAGCACGACGGGAGTCTCGTCCCAAGGCACGAAAACCTCCTCATCGGCCTTTGCCAAGCCACAAACTGGTATATCGAGCCCAAGAGCCTCAAGTTGCTTGATCGCAGCGGTCAATTGCGGCTTACCGCCATCGACAACGAGCAAATCGGGGCGCGAGCCAAAGCGCTCGTCAGCCATGCGCTCGGGAGCATAGCGTCGTCCCAAAACCTCGGACATCGACACGAAGTCGTTTGCCTCGTCCAATTCGGCCTGAATTTTAAAACGACGGTACTGGCTCTTGTCGGCGCGTCCGTTGGTAAATACCACCATCGAAGCGACCGTAAAGGTGCCATGCAGCGTCGAGATATCGAAGCACTCGATACGCAACGGCGGCGATGGCAGCGCCAACGCACTTTCGAGCTCCAGGAGCGCTTGATTGGTGCGGTCGTCAGCGTACCCCGTTCGCATCATGTAGCGCATGAGGGCATGGCGCGCATTTTTGGATGCCATATCGAGTAGACGGTGCTTTTCGCCACGCTGCGGCCTATGGAGATGGCAGGAACGCTCACGCTTGCCCGCAAGCCACTCCCCCAGCGCCTCCGCATCCTCAAGCTCGACGGAAAGGTTGACCTCAGCTGGAATATCAGCCGTCTCGTCGTAATAGCGCTTAAGAAAGCCCGACTGGAGCTCTTCCTCGTCAACATCAAGACCCTTGTCGAGAATGAACTCGCAGGTGCGAACTGTTCGGCCCTCGCGAACGACGAAGACGCAAGCGGCGGAGATAGTCTCCTCGCGATAGAAACCGATGACATCGATATCGACACTGGAGGGAAAAACGACTTGCTGACGGTCGTCCAGACCCCTGATGACCTCCAAACGACGTTTGACGCGGGCGGCGCGCTCAAAATCGAGCGCCTCGGCGGCCTCCGTCATCTCGGATGTCAGCTCGTCGACGACGTCCTTGCGATGGCCCGACAAAAAACGTTCGACACGTTTGACGTTCTTGGCATAGTCTGCCGGGGAAATCGCGCCGACACACGCACCCGGGCCGCGCCCGACATGATAGTCGAAGCAGGGGCGCCCGTTTTGCGCGCAAATCATATTGACGATGTCTTCCTCGCCCTTGTGGGACTCGACGATACGGCGACAACGACGCCACTCCGCACAGGATGCGGAGCAGATGGGGATAACCTTGCGCAGCGTATCTATCGTCTCACGTGCCGCGCGGCTATCGGTATAAGGTCCAAAATAGCGCGTTCCCGGCTTATGACGCTCACGCGTGTATTTGATAGCGGGATACAGGTCGCCCTTTGTAATGGCGATAAAGGGGTAGCTCTTGTCATCCTTGAGGTCGACATTAAAGTACGGATGGTACTGACCAATCAAATTGCGCTCGAGCACCAACGCCTCGTGCTCGGTCTCCACCACGATATAGTCAAAGCTCGCCACCAGCTGCATCATCAGTGGGATCTTCTGGCGCTCGTCCTGCAGCGTCACGTACTGACGCATACGGGCGCGCAGGTTTTTCGCCTTGCCCACGTAGATGACATCGCCCTTGGCGTCTTTCCAAAGGTAGCAGCCGGGCTGCGTGGGAACGCGCGAAACCTGCTCGGCAAGCGTTGGAATGTTGTCGTGACCGGCCACGCGCACCTACTTGCGACGAATCAGCGCCGAGACCTCGGGCATCTTAAGGACGACGGCAAGGCCAAAGGTAACAGCAAGCGAGACGACACCCGCAACGCAAACGTAGCCAAGAGTAATCAGAATCGAGCCGCCAAGTGCCCCGACAAAGTGCTCAAGCGCCCACATGACGCCGGCGCCTGCGGCAGCACCCAGGCCACCGAGCAAAAGGCCAAAGAAACCGCCATGCAGGATAGATTTAACCTGAAGACCACGCAGGCGACGACGCAGCCACCACAGCGAACAACCGACCAAGATCACGTAGTCGACGACATACGAAAGTGCGATTGCCGGCATACCGAAGCCCAGTACAACGCCAAACAGCAGAACTGAGCCGGCCTGGCCGATGGCAGAATACAGGCAATAGCGGCTATAGGGCTTCATGTCGAGCAAGGCAGAGAAGCTCTTCTGCATCAACACGACCACGCCGTAAAGCGGCAGCGAGAACGCCAGGTAGACAAGGAACTCGGACACCAGCGCCACGCCGGACTCATCAAACTTGCCGGCACAGTAAATCATGTTGAGCGGACGCGCGAAGACAATCAGGTACAGCGCGAACGGAATCAGGAAGAACAGCATCTGGGCAACGCCACGCGAAATGCCCGTGCGAACGCTGTCGTAATCCTTCTCCTGTGCGTCGTGAGAGAGCTCGGTATAGAGCGCCGTCGAAAGCGAGGCGGCAATCAGCGCGTAGGGCAGCGTGTACCACAGGCGCGCATAGGCGATGACGGAAGGACCAGTCTCGGGCTGGACCACCAGCGCAGCAGCGTTGGTGATAGAAGTCGAGACAAACATGCACACCGTGGCGAGCAGCGTCGGGATACCGAGCGCAATCGTCTGGCGCAGTGCGGGGTCCTTAAAGTCGATATGGATATGGGGATGCACGCCGTGCTTGCCAAGCGCGGGGATCTGACATGCCATCTGAACAAAGACACCGAGGGTCGTACCGGCCGCAATCAAGATGATGCCGGCACGTTCGCCAAACTGTGCGGACACGGGCGCAAAGCCCATAAAGCTCGCAATGACGATCACATTGTTGAGGACCGGGGCAAACGTCGACCAGAAGTAGTCGCGGTGTGCGTTGAGGACGCCCGAAAACACCGAGCCCAAACCATAAAACAGAATCTGGATGGCAAAGAAACGGAACATGAACGCAGCGGTATCCATGCTGCCGCCGTCACCCGAAAGGAACGATTGCGTCCAGATAAAGCCCGGGGCGAACACGGTCCCCAGCAACGAAATGCCACCCAGCACCAATAGCAGAATACCGAGCAGGTTGCCCACGTACTCGTTAGAGGCCTCGCGACCCTGCTCACGCCTCACGCCCATGTACACGGGCAAGAACGCCGTCACGAGCATGCCGCCCATCACGAGTTCGTAGAGCATATTGGGCAGGTTGTTGGCGACCTGATAGGAAGACGAGAGCAGCGACATGCCGATAGCGGCCGCCATTGCCCACGTGCGGATAAAACCGGTGACGCGAGACACGATGGTCAGGATGGTCATAAGCCCGGCGGAACGACCAACCGTGGAGTAGTCCGACGAGCCCATGTCGTCAGTGTCATCTCGCGACGAAGAAGCTTCGGATGAGGGTGTCTGAGGCGCAGATTCTTCTGCAAAATGAGCTCCGCGCTTCAATTCTTCCTGCGGCATCGCTCAGTCCTCTCTCGTAATCGCGGCAACTGTCGCCCCGCAAAATGCAATTAAATCATCGGGTGCAAGCTCGAGCTGATAACCACGCTTGCCTCCCGAAATAAAAATGGTATCCCAAAGGACACATGTTTCATCAATGAGCGTCCGGTAGCGTTTTTTCATACCGACCGGACTGCAGCCGCCGCGAACGTAGCCAGTCGCCGCAAGCAAATCCTTCACATGCATCATGGCCAAGGACTTCTCCCCCGCGGCACGCGCGGCGGACTTTAGATCGAGCTCGTCGGCAACAGGGATGCAGCACACGACGTGGTCGTTGGACGGCGTCACGCAGACCAAGGTCTTAAATCCTTGACCGGGCTCCTCGCCAAGCTGCTCCGAAATCGCGACCCCCAGGCCCGCCGACTCATCACCATCGTCTTCGTACGTATGTAGAACATAGGAAATGCCGGCGCTTTCCAGCTCGCGCATCGCATTGGTTTTTGGCGTCTTTACAGCCTTTGCCATGGCATATCCTTTCCCTCGCATTCGGACGCAAGGATTAAGTATATGTCCAATTCGGCTGCATACGTCACTTCGACACAGCAAGCGCCATCGAATCACAAGGAGTCGATGGCGCCCATAAGCTGAATCGCCTATTTATTGAGCATCAAGTTGAGCCTGACGCTCCCGGTCACGCCTGAGCAACGGCGCCAAAAACTTGCCCGTATAACTCTGCGGACAGTCCGCAACCTGCTCCGGCGTGCCCGAAACCACGACGGTTCCGCCGCCGTTACCGCCCTCGGGGCCCATATCGATCAGGCGGTCGGCAACCTTGATGACATCAAGGTTGTGTTCAATCACCAGCACCGTGTTGCCCGCATCGACCAAGCGCTGCAGCACATCGAGCAGCTGGCGGACGTCCTCAAAATGAAGGCCGGTCGTCGGCTCGTCCAAAATATAGAACGTCTTGCCCGTCTGGCGTCGATGAAGCTCCTTGGCGAGCTTCACACGCTGCGCCTCGCCGCCCGAGAGCGTCGTGGCGGGCTGGCCCAGGCTCACGTAGCCCAAGCCTACATCGTACAGCGTCTGGAGCTTGCGCTTAATCTGCGGGATATTCCCAAAGAAGGCCAGTGCCTCGGTGACGCTCATGTCGAGCACGTCCGAGATGGTCTTACCACGGTAGGTGACCTCAAGCGTCTCGCGGTTATAGCGTTTGCCGCCGCAGACCTCACAGGGGACATAGATATCGGGAAGGAAGTGCATCTCGATCTTAATTTGTCCGTCGCCCTTGCATGCTTCGCAGCGACCGCCGCTCACGTTAAAGGAGAAACGTCCCGGCGAGTAGCCACGCGCCTTCGACTCCGGCGTACTCGCAAACAGCGCGCGAAGATCATCCCACAGGCCAATGTACGTAGCAGGGTTGGAACGCGGCGTGCGGCCAATCGGCGACTGGTCGATGTCGATCACCTTATCGATGCACTCGATGCCCTCGAGCTTTTTGTACGGGCCCACAGGACGCGTCGAACGGTGAATGGCATTCGTAAGCGCAGGCGCAATGGTGTCGGTAACCAGGGAGCTCTTGCCCGATCCCGACACGCCGGTAACAACCGTAAGCGTACCAAACTCGATCTTGGCGGTAACGTTTTTGAGGTTGTTGGCGCGGGCGCCCGTGATCTTAAGGCAGCCGCGACCGGGCTTGCGGCGTTCATCGGGAACCCGAATCATTCGCTTGCCGGTCAGGTAGGCACCCGTCATCGAATCGGGACACGCCATGATATCGGCAGGCGTTCCCGCGGCGACCACGTGTCCGCCGTTCACGCCCGCACCGGGGCCCATGTCGATCACATAGTCGGCAGCACGAATCGTATCCTCATCATGCTCGACGACGATGACGGTATTGCCGATATCGCGTAGGCGCTCAAGCGTCTTGATCAGGCGCTCGTTATCGCGCTGATGGAGGCCGATCGACGGCTCGTCCAAAATATACAGCACACCCATGAGGCCGGCGCCGATCTGCGTTGCCAGGCGAATGCGCTGGGCCTCGCCTCCGGAAAGCGTCGCCGAGGCACGGTCGAGGGTCAGATAGTCGAGTCCGACATCGACCAGAAAGCGCAGGCGCTCCAGGATTTCCTTAACGATGCGCCCGCCGATAAATTGTTGGCGCTCGGTAAGCTCCAAGCCCTCAAAAAACTCGAGCGACTCGCGGCACGATAGGCAGCAGACCTCGTAAATGGACTTACCGCCTACGGTAACGGCGAGCATCTCGGGGCGCAGACGAGCACCATGGCAACTCGAGCACGGCTCCTCGCGGATGTACTTCTCCAAGCGCGCCTTGGTGTTCTCATTCGTCGTCTCGGTATAGCGCTCGTACAGGATATTGCGCACGCCCGAGAACTTGGTATCCCACTGGCTGCGGCGCCCATCGAGCTTTTGATAGTCGACCGAAATCTTCTGGTCGCCCATGCCGTCTAAAAACGCGCGACGCACCCGCGGAGGCAGATCCTCCCACGG
>UROJ01000090.1 GCA_900549335.1 uncultured Collinsella sp. | reverse complement strand
CGCATGTATCTGAAGATCGACATGTTCTAGCTGGACTTACCCCCGCAGTGGCGCCGTGCGCCCTATCAATTCTGCCGATTTTCACCTTCACGCATATAAAGGAGTCCCGTCATGCGCGACAAGCTCGAAAAGATCATCAAGGCCTACGAGGAGCTCGAGAAGAAGCTTTCCGACCCGGCCGTCGCCTCCGATATCAAGGAGTTCACGCGTCTCAACAAGGAGTATGCGCACCAGTCCGACCTCATCGCCGCCTCGCGCGAGTACATCGGCGCGCTCGATGACATCGAGGCTGCCAAGGAAATGCTCCACGATACTACCGATGCCGATGAGAAGGAGATGCTCCAGATGGACATCTCCGAAAACGAGGCCAAGCTTCCCCAGCTTGAGGAAGACATTAAGTACATGCTCATCCCGAGCGACCCCAACGACGACAAGAACACCATCGTCGAGATTCGCTCCGCCGCCGGTGGCGATGAGGCAGCCATCTTTGCCGGCGACCTGTACAAGATGTATCAGCGTTTCTGCGAATCGCGCGGCTGGAAGACCACCGTGCTCGATTCCAGCCCCAGCGAGGCCGGCGGCTTTAAGTCCATCGAGTTCAAGGTCGAGGGCGACCGCGTCTACTCCGTCATGAAGTTCGAGTCCGGCGTGCACCGCGTCCAGCGCGTCCCCAAGACCGAGTCTCAGGGCCGCATTCAGACCTCCACGGCTACCGTCGCCGTACTTCCCGAGGCCGAGGAAATCGACGTCCAGATCAACCAGTCCGACCTGCGCATCGACACCTACTGCGCCTCCGGCCCTGGCGGTCAGTGCGTTAACACCACGTATTCCGCCGTGCGCATCACCCACCTGCCCACCAACACCGTGGTGCAGTCGCAGGAGCAGCGCTCCCAGATTCAGAACCGCGAGGTCTGCATGCAGATGTTGCGCGCCCGTCTGTACGAGATGGAGCTCGAGAAGCAGCAGGCAGAGCTCGGTGCCGAGCGCCAAAGCCAGATCGGCCACGGCAACCGTTCCGAGAAGATCCGTACCTACAACCAGCCCCAGGACCGCGTGACCGATCACCGCATCGGCTTCAACTCCACCTACAACGGCGTCCTTCTGGGCGATCAGCTCGGCACCGTCATCGAGGCACTTGCCGCCGCCGAGCGAGCCGAGAAGCTGGCACAGGCTGTGTAGTGGGTTACGCGGTTTTGCCAAACCGCGTAACGGGCCGACGCTGCGCGGGCCGCATTTGGACAATCTGACGTTCAACTTCAAGGGCGCGACCAGAAGGTCAGCGCCCTTTCGTTTCACGTCACCTTGTCTCAAATGCGACCCGCTCGCTGTCCGTCCTCTACCTGTGGCGTTGCCATCGCTGCCGAAGGCGGCAGTTAGGGACGTTCCTTTTCTGCCGGCACTTTGGGACATTCCTGGCTTAGTCATTGGGGACGTTCTTGTTTGACTAGTCGTTTAGGAACGTCCCCAATGACTAGGTTGGGTAAATTGCTTTTCAAATTTATTCAATTCGTTTTGTTGGAAATTAAGCTATTTACCTGCTTTAAGAAATTATCGGCATTCATCTGCTATTGAAAATATTGCTCCAAAAATCGTCCGAGAAGTCGCGGGGTGATTTTTACCGCCTTGTTCGTCAAGTGGTTTGGCAAGTTCTTGGTTGGATATTGGTCAGTTTTGGGGCAACCTTGCCAAAAGCTTGACGAATGCAAATCTAGACGTCGACGAATGAACACTTTGAACGAGCCCGGTGCAAAATTCTGGGCTGATTCTCGATAATCGCCTTCAATCGTCCCTTATCGTGCGTCGCCCTCGCGTACAATCTGCTCCGACATTCGCGCGCCGCCCGGCGCATAAGAGGGGAGGACCCCATGGCAAACGAGATTTGGACCATCAAGCGTTGTCTCGAGTGGACCAAGGAGTACCTGGCCGAGCGCGGCGAGGAGCATCCCCGTCTTTCTGCTGAGTGGTTGCTCTGCGCTGCCACGGGCTTGGCACGCATCGACTTATATATGCGCATGGACGAGATGCTCGACGCGGCTCAGCTCGAGACCATGCACGCGGCGGTCGTCCGCCGCGCCAAAGGCGAGCCGCTACAGTACATCACGGGCAGCACGCAGTTCCGCATGATCGACGTCGCGTGCGCCCCTGGCGTACTCATTCCGCGTCCCGAGACCGAGATGCTCGTCGAGGAAGTCCTCAATTATCTGGATGCCGAGGTGCTGAGCCCCGAGGCTGCCACCCGCCAGCGCGCTGAGCTGCCCTGGAACGACGAGGTCGAGCAGGCGCGCAAAGCCGAAGCCGCATTGGCCGACGAGCGAGCGACAGCCGAGCGCCGTGCCGCAAACCTCACGGCTGCCGACGAGGCGGCGCTGGGTGGCGATGTGCTGGGCAGTCGCGCCTATGCCGAGGAACTGGCTGATCGCGAGGCCGAGGAAGCCGCCGCGCAGGCCGAGGAGGCCGAAGCTGCGGAAGCTGAGGAGCTCGCTGAGCCCGAACTCGACGAATACGGTATTGCCATCGAAGGTGCCGACCAGGAGGCTGCCCTAGTGCGGGATGCCGCCGCGCCCGCTCCGGTCGAGCCCCGTATCGCTCGCGTTCTCGAGGTCGGCTGCGGCACGGGCTGCATCTCGCTTTCCCTTGCCTGGGAGCGCCGTGGCCACGTCACCTGTACCGCCACCGATATCGAGCCGCGCGCTATCGACCTCGCGACAAAAAACCGCGACGCGCTCGGTCTCACATCCGACGAGGTCACCTTTAGCCTCACCAATCTGGTGAGCTCCATTCCCCGTGAGGAGTGGGGTACCTTCGACGTGCTCGTCTCCAATCCGCCTTACATCCCGACCGACGTCATGCGCTCGTTGCCGCACGAGGTCAAGGACTTTGAGCCCGACCTGGCGCTCGAGGGCGGCGCCGACGGCCTTGATATCTTCCGCCGCCTGCTCAATGCGGCGCCCTACATGCTGCGCGCCGGCGGCCTGTTTGCCTGCGAGCTCTACGAGGGCGCCCTCGACGCCGCCGCCGAGCTTTGCCGCCAGGCGGGTCTTTCGGACGTGCGCATCGTCCGCGACCTCACCGATCGCCCCCGCATCGTCCGAGCCATCGTCACCGAGCCCAAACGGCGTCAGTAAAGTACGAAGCGTATGAGCGGCGCGGCGGACGGAATCGCTGCGTCGCTCATACAAAGAGGCTTGTCACGGCCCAATAACCCCCTCACTTTCACCGACTACTACGGCCGCTCACCAAACCAACATGCGCTCTGGGCAAATGGGTTAAACGTTTCGTGCGAGAATGCCCCTCAGTAAACAAACTTGCACCAAAGCGTAAGGGGCTGGCATACACATGCAGACGGTCTATCGGGTATACGAGGGAACGCGCGAGCCGCATCGGCTTGCCGTCGAGCGCACGGCCGAGGTGCTCGGCCGCGGCGGACTGGCTCTGATCCCGACCGAGACAGTCTACGGTGTCGCCGTGGCGGTCAACGCCTTCTCCGATGCTGTCCCCCAAGATACAAGCGAATCCTTGTTGTGGCCGCGCGATACGCATGCCACCGTCAATGGCGTCGCGGTCCCTGCGCTCGGTACCGGCTACCGCCGCATCTTTACTCTCAAGCAGCGCGAGCTCACCCAAACTGTGGCTTGGCTGGTTGATGGTGCCGAGGCCCTCGATCGCTACGGCACGGATATCCCAGAAGAGGCTCGCGTGCTTGCCCGACGATGCTGGCCGGGCGCCCTGACTATCGTGGTCAAGGCGGCTCCCTGCGTGCCGACCTTTATGCGTGCCGCCGACGACACGGTGGCTCTTCGCGCATCGGCCTCGCCTGTGGTGCAGGCGCTCATCCGCTCCTGCGGCAGTCCGCTTGCCTGTACCAGCGCCAATACACATGGGGCGCCCTCGCCGGCAAGCTTTGTCGCCGTCGAGGATCGCATCCTGGAGGGAGTCGATGTTGCCGTCGACGCCGGTGAGACCCCGTGTCGCGACGCCTCGACCATCGTGTCGTTCCAGCACGGCGGGCTCCAGATCCTGCGCCAAGGCGCACTTCCCGCATCAGAGATCGAGCGGGTCCTGTCCGACCCGATGCAATAGAAAGGTGTAAGCGATGTCGTTGAATCTGGGCAGCCTGGGCATGGAAGATGCCTCGTTTAACTTTGGCGGTTCCTACATCATGGCGCTCGACTGCGGCACCACCTCGGTACTTGCGACCATCGTCGACGAGTACGGATGCATCGTCGCGCAGGCACGTCGCAGCGTCAAAACCAGCTTCCCGCGTCCCGGCTGGGTGGAGCAAGATCCCATGGCGGTCCTTGCCAGCCAGATTGCGGTCATGATGGAGGTCCAGTTTAAGAGCGGGATTCATTCCGACCGCATCGCCGCCATCGGCATCTCCAATCAGCGTGAGACCACGGTGGTCTGGGACCGCGTGAGCGGTCAGCCCATCTATAACGCCATCGTATGGCAGTGCCGTCGTACCGCGTCTCAGATCGATAATTTGGTTGAGCAGGGCGCAGAAGAGCTGGTGCGCTCCCGCACGGGACTTACACTCGACCCGTATTTCTCGGCCTCCAAGGTGCAGTGGATTCTCGATAACGTCGACGGCGCGCGCGAGAGCGCGGCGGCGGGCGACCTTATGTTTGGCACCATCGACACGTGGCTCATCTACAATCTCACCGGTGGCCAGGTCTTTGCTACCGACTACACCAATGCTAGCCGTACCGCACTCTTCAACATCCATACGCTCGAATGGGATGACGACCTGCTGGCGCTCTTCGACATTCCGCGCTCCATGATGCCCGAGGTGCGCTGGAGCTCGGGTGACTACGGCCGCGTCGCGAGCGATATTATGACCAACATGCCGCCCATCATGGGCGTGGCGGGCGACCAGCAGGCTTCGCTGTTCGGCCACTGCTGTTTCCATCCCGGTCAGACCAAGAACACCTACGGTACGGGCTGCTTCATGCTCATGAATACCGGTGACGAGATCGTCGAATCCAAGAACGGTCTGGTCTCCACGATCGGTATCGCCGCGGACGGCAAGATCAGCTATGCGCTCGAGGGCTCCATTTTTGCCGCCGGCTCCACCATGAACTGGCTGCGCGACAACATGGGCATCATCTCCAACGTGACCGAGTCGGCGCAACTCGCCACTTCGATCAATGACAACGAGGGCTGCTACTTCGTCCCTGCCTTCGCAGGCCTGGGGGCTCCCTGGTGGGACCCGCATGCTCGCGGTATCGTGTGCGGCCTGACCGGCGCCTCGAGTCGCGCGACCATTGTGCGTGCGGCCTGCGAGTCCATGGCCTACCAGAGTTATGACGTGCTGCGCGCCATGGAGCAGGACGTGGGACTTTCGATTGAGCGCCTGTCCGTAGATGGCGGTGCCTCGCGCAACGAGTTCATCATGCAATTCCAGGCCGATCTGCTGGATATCCCCGTGCTGCAGTGCGAGACGGTGGAGACCACGGCGATCGGCGCCGCGTACTTGGCGGGCCTTGCCGTCGGCTACTGGGAGGATTTGGAGGAGCTGGAGCAAAACGCCCAGATCGTCAAAATCTTCCATCCTCATATGTCCGCCGAGCGCCGCGAGAGCAACCTTGCTGGTTGGCGTGATGCCGTCAAGCGTTCGCTCGGCACTGCACGGTAGGGCTGCGACGGGGCACTCGATACAACAAACCGCTAAACTTATGCACGGCGCGTGGCAACAGCGCCGCGGCGCGCCATGTCAGTAAGGCCATCTTGCGGCCGCAATGAAAGGGGCAAGACCCATGACCGTTACCTACGATACGTCCCGTGTGACGCTTGTCGATCATCCGCTCGTCCAGCACAAGCTGTCGATCCTGCGCGATAAGTCGACCGGCACCAACCAGTTCCGCCAGCTCGTGCGCGAGCTTGCGCTCTTTGACGGCTACGAGGCCATGCGCGACCTGCCCATGGAAGACGTCGAAGTCGAGACCCCCATCACTACCGCCACGTTTAAGCAGCTTGCCGGCAAAAAGCTCGCTATCGTACCTATCCTGCGCGCCGGTCTTGGCATGGTCGATGGCATTCTCGACCTGGTGCCCTCCGCTCGCGTGGGTCATATCGGCATGGAGCGCGACGAGGTCACCCACGAGCCGCATGAGTATTACTGCAAGATGCCCAAGGATATCGACCAGCGCATCTGCCTGGTTGTCGACCCCATGCTCGCCACGGGTGGCTCGGCCGAGATGGCTATTAGCTACCTGCGCGAGCGCGGCGTTAAGGACATCCGCATGCTGTGCATCGTCGCCGCGCCCGAGGGCCTCAAGTCGCTGACCGAGAAGGACCCCGACGTACATATTTATACGTGCGCTATCGACGACCATCTCAACGAGGCTGCCTACATCGTTCCC
>UROJ01000089.1 GCA_900549335.1 uncultured Collinsella sp. | reverse complement strand
TGTGCTCCCTTCGCGCAAATTATGCGCCCTTGTTTTTCGCCTTCAAGCGTACCCCACTTGAACCCGTGGCGCAGAAACACTCCGGCAATAAGTTTCCCTTCAACTGATATATCACATAATCCCAGTTCAGAGGTATCGTTGAGCAGCGTAGAATAGGGGCGTTGACCAAGCCGCGAAACACATGTGAAACGTTTCCGGCAAACCAAACGCGCGATATGCGCCTATTTAAGTTGGAGGCAACTATGGGTCTGCTCGATTCGCTTAAGTCCACCTTCACCTCGACCGGCGAGGCGTCCGTTCCGCCCGCAGCAAGCTTCGCTACCCGCGAAGGCGTCATCTATGCCCCCGTCAACGGCGTGCTCGTCAACCTGAACGAGGTTCCCGACGAGACGATCGCCTCGGGCATGCTTGGCCAGGGCTATGGCATCGAGCCCATTACCGGCACCATCTATGCGCCCGCCAACGGCCGCATCGGTGCCACCACTGTCACCAACCACTCCATCGGCATGATTACCGAGGACGGCCTGCGCGTGTTCATCCATGTTGGCCTGGGCACCGTGGAAATGAACGGCAAGGGTTTTGCCCGCTTTGTCGAGATGGGCGATGTGGTCAAGGCAGGCCAGCCGCTCATCAGCTTCGACCGCGAGGCCATTAAGGCCGCTGGTCACGAGGACATCGTGACCGTCATCGTCTCCGAGCTCGATCGTCTTAAGAGCATCGACCATGTCGGCGAGTCTGGAACGCTTATCGGCGGCAACCCGCTCGTCAAGCTGGGCGACCCGCTGCTGGTTGCCAAGACCAAGTAGCCAGGCCCCACGCCACACAGCCAAAAGGCACCTCGTCAAGCGCCCGCGACCATTTGGCCGCGGGCGCTTTTCGTTTGAAAAACCATCCCGCCAATGCTTTATCTGTATAGCTCAAATGAGCCGAGCTGCTAGAATATCGAACTGTATGGATAACTATCATTCAACCGTTATGGGAGGATACGTGAACCGCACCAAAATCGCGCAGCTCTATGCCGATGCCGAGTCGCTCGGCGGCCAGACCGTCACCGTCGCCGGCTGGGTCAAGTCCGTCCGCGACATGAAGAACTTTGGCTTTGTTACGCTCAACGACGGCAGCTGCTTCCGCGACCTGCAGGTCGTCATGAACCGCGAGGCACTCGACAACTACGACGAGATCGCCCATCAAAACGTCTCGGCCGCACTCATTTGCACCGGCACCGTCAAGCTGACCCCCGATGCGCCCCAGCCTTTCGAGCTTTCTGCCACCTCCATCGAGGTCGAGGGCACGAGCGCCCCGGATTACCCGCTGCAGAAGAAGCGCGCAACCGTCGAGTTCCTGCGCACCCAGCAGCACCTGCGCCCGCGCACCAACCTGTTCCGCGCCGTGTTCCGCATCCGCTCTGTCGCGGCTGCCGCCATTCACCGCTTCTTCCAGGAGCAGGGCTTTGTCTACGTCAACACCCCCATCATCACCACGAGTGACTGCGAGGGCGCCGGCGAGATGTTCCGCGTGACCACGCTCGACCCCAAAAATCCGCCCCTCACCGAGTCCGGCGAGGTCGACTGGAGCCAGGACTTCTTTGGCAAGCATGCAAGCCTCACCGTGTCCGGCCAGCTCAATGCCGAGAACTTTGCCATGGCCTTTGGCGACGTGTACACCTTTGGCCCCACCTTCCGTGCCGAGAACTCCAACACCACGCGCCACGCCGCCGAGTTTTGGATGATCGAGCCCGAGATGGCCTTTGCCGACCTGAACGACTACATGGATAACGCCGAGGCCATGCTCAAGTACGTCCTCAAGGACGTTATGGCAACCTGCCCCGACGAGCTCAATATGCTCAACAAGTTTGTGGACAAGGGTCTGCTCGAGCGCCTGGACCATGTCGCCAACTCCGACTTTGCCCGCGTTACCTACACCGAGGCCGTCGAGATCCTGGAGCAGGCAGTCGCTGCTGGCCACCAGTTTGATTACCCCGTGAGCTGGGGCATCGACCTGCAGACCGAGCACGAGCGCTTCCTGACCGAGGAGCACTTTAAGCGACCGACTTTTGTGACCGACTACCCGGCCGAGATCAAGGCGTTCTACATGCGCATGAACGAGGACGGCAAGACCGTCGCCGCCGCCGACTGCCTGGTGCCCGGCATCGGCGAGATTATCGGCGGCTCCCAGCGCGAGGAGCGCCTGGATCTGCTCGAGGCCCGCATCAAGGACCTGGGCATGAATCCCGAGCAGTACAAGTACTACCTTGACCTGCGCCGCTACGGTTCCTGCAAGCACGCCGGCTACGGTCTGGGCTTCGAGCGCTTGGTCATGTATCTGACCGGCGTGGGCAACATCCGCGACGTCCTGCCGCACCCGCGCACCGTGGGCAACGCCGACTTCTAATCGTCGGACGCTAGCTCGCGTCGCCACACGCCAATGCTCATCGCATAAGCGTCTCTCGACATCAGTCGAGAGACGCTTTTTTCAACAGCATCCGTCAAGCTTTTGGCAAGGTTTTGGTCAGTTGAGCAGGGCTGTTGAAAACTCAACCCGCCGTTTGCCGACGACTACCGACCGCCCAGAGCGCTCTGCGCCCCTGGGAAAGCCCCACGTCCTAGGCTCCATACCGTCGCCACCCAAAACGGAAAGGACGTGGGCACGATGACCGAAGCCGCTGTTGAAACCTACGACACCACGACGAGAGGCGCCGCCTCGATGGCAGCCTATCGCGCCGTTCGTATCCTGCAGCTCTTGAGCGAAAACACCGGCGAAGACAAGGCCATGCTTTCCGATGAGTTGATCCGGCGCCTCGCCCATCCCGACGACCCCGCCCGCATGCCCATCTCGGCGGCGCGGCGCAGCATCTACACCGCCATCTCCGCGCTTCGCCATGCCGGATACGAAATTGAGTACAAACGCGGCGTGGGCTACAAACTTCTTACCCGTCCGCTCACCGATGAAGAGATCATCCGGCTCCACGGTATGGTCATGCGCAACCGCTCCACGCCTATCGCTATCCGCAAGAGCATGGCGCAGCACTTAGTTGCCATGGCGAGCGCCGACGTTCGCGGCTACCTCGATACACCCGAACCCGCTCCAAGCGCAGGCAGCAAGGCTACCAAGGCAACACGCACGCCCATCAAGCGCATCGACACGTGCGAGCTCGTCGAGCAGGCCATCGACCACGGAACCACGGTGAGTTTTGATATTTCGAGCGTCACGGCACGTGGCGAAACCGAAGTAGCACGGATGACACTCCGCCCCTTTGCCATCAGGCAGCGCGATGGCATCTCGTATTTGCTGGGAACGGTCTATGACGCCCGAGGCGCCGATGACACGCTGCGTACCGTAGAGATTGGCCGCATGAGAAACGTCACCACACGTCTCCTCGACGGCAAGAAGCTTTTCGCCGCCCTGGACGAGGAGGAGGACGCCTCCGCTGCATAAGACCCTCCGCCGCCCATTCGACTACCCGTACCGCCCATCCGATTCTGTATTAAAAAACCCGCCAAGTTATTGTAAAAATGGACATCCGCGCTACTATAGTTCCACTTGCACTTTGTTTGAGTGCAGTGTTTCCAGCCATTTCTATACTGGGGGTAACGATATGAAGGACATCACCATCAGCCGCAGGAGCCTTCTGGTATCTGCTGGCCTGCTCGCGCTCGCTCCGCTCGCCGGATGCGGCGGCAACTCTGGTTCCGGCTCTGCTGCCGCCGGTTCCGACTACACCGTCGGCGTTCTGCAGCTCACCGAGCACTCCGCACTCGACGCCGCCAACGACGGCTTTGTCAAGGCCATCAAGAAGAGCGGCCTTAAGGTCAAGATCGACCAGAAGAACGCCCAGAACGACCAGTCCACGTGTAAGTCCATTGCCGACAAGTTTGTGGGCGACAACGTCAACCTGATTTATGCCATCGCCACGCCCGCCGCGCAGGCTGCCGCCGGCGCCACGGCCGATATCCCCATCGTGGGCTGCGCCATCACCGACTACGCCGCCTCCGGCCTGGTCCAGGACAACGACAAGCCCGGCACCAACGTCACGGGCGCTTCCGACCTCACCCCGGTCGCCGAGCAGCTCGAGATGATGCAGAAGGTCCTGCCCGACGTTAAAAAGGTCGGCCTGCTCTACTGCACCGCCGAGTCCAACTCCGACGTCCAGATCAAGGCCGCCAAGAAGGAGCTCGACAAGCTGGGCCTCGAGTACACTGACTTCACCGTCTCGAGCTCCAACGAGATTCAGTCCGTCGTCGAGTCTGCCGTGGGCAAGGTCGACGCGCTGTACTCCCCCACCGACAACACCATCGCCGCGGGTGCTTCGCAGGTCGGTCAGATCTGCAAGGAGAATAAGCTCCCCTTCGTGACCGGCGAGGAGGGCATGTGCATGGCCGGCGGCCTGTTCACCCTCTCCATCAACTACGAGGATCTGGGCTACGCCGCGGGCGAGATGGCAGTTAAGATTCTGAAGGGCGAGGCCAAGCCCGAAGATATGCCGATCAAGCACCTCTCGAGCAAGGACCTGGTCGTCGTCAAGAACGACGAGATGGCCGAGGCTCTAGGCATCGACCTTTCCGCTCTGGACGAGTAGCACCATGTGCGGTAACGCAGCTAGGGCACGCACTTGCGCCGTTGCCGTGTTATTCAATATCTGAGCCACAGGGGCGAACGCCAAAGACCGGCGTTCGCCCTGCTTGTTACGGATGAGACAAAACATCCGGCCGCAGCTCTTTTATGCATTGTTACCGCTATCATGGTGACTCACGTGTCCACCCTATCCTAGGAGGTATGAAGCATGCTTATTGCATTGCAGGGCGCCGTTTCGCAGGGCGTCCTCTGGGGCATTATGGTGCTTGGCGTGTTTATCACGTTCCGCCTGCTCGACATTCCCGATATGACCTGCGACGGCAGCTTTGCCCTCGGCGGCTGCGTCTGCGCCGTGCTCATCGTCAATAACAACGTCGACCCGCTGTTCGCCGTGCTGGCCGGCATGTGTGCCGGTGCCATCGCGGGCGCCGTCACGGGCATTTTGACCACTGTCTTTGAGATTCCCGCGATCCTCGCCGGAATCCTGACGCAGATCAGTCTGTGGTCCATCAACCTGCGCATCATGGGCAAATCCAATACGCCCATCCTTGCCAAAGGCACCGTGTTCTCGGCCGTCAGCAACATGACCGGCCTGCCGCAGTCCACCGTCGCCATCATCCTGGGCATCTTGCTCGCCGTGGCTATCGTTGCCATCCTGTATTGGTTCTTTGGCACCGAGATTGGCTCAGCACTGCGCGCCACCGGCAACAACGAGTACATGATCCGCGCCCTGGGCGTCAACACCAACTCCACCAAGATGATCGCCCTCGTGCTCTCCAACGCCCTTATCGGCCTTTCGGGCGCACTCATCTGCCAGAGCCAGAAGTACGCCGACATTGGCATGGGCACCGGTGCCATCGTTATCGGTCTTGCCGCCATTGTTATCGGTGAGGTGCTCGGCCGTCTGCTGCCCGGCGGCCTCACGCAGTTTAGCGTCCGCCTGGCCTCTGCCGTCTTTGGCTCCGTGGTGTACTTCCTTATCCGCGCCATCGTGCTGCAGTTGGGCATGGACGCCAACGACATGAAGCTGCTCTCCGCCGTGATCGTTGCTGTGGCCCTGTGCGTGCCCGTGGTTTGGGAGCGCTATAAGCTCCGCAGCTCCTACACGAAGGGGGATGAGGCAGATGCTTAAGCTCTCGCACGTCAAGAAGACCTTTAACAAGGGCACCGTCACCGAGAAGCGCGCGCTCACCGGCGTCGACCTTACCCTAAATGACGGCGACTTTGTAACCGTGATCGGCGGCAACGGCGCCGGCAAGTCCACGCTGCTCAACATGATCGCCGGCGTGTACCCGCTCGATTCGGGCGTTATTGAGCTCGACGGCACCGACATCTCGCGCCTGAGCGAGTCGCAGCGCGCCAAGTACCTGGGCCGCGTGTTTCAGGACCCCATGCGCGGTACCGCTGCCGACATGCAGATCGCCGAGAACCTGGCCCTCGCCAAGCGTCGCGGCCAGCGTCGCGGCCTTTCGTGGGGCGTCACCAAGGCCGAGAAAGATGAGTACGTCGAGCTGCTCAAGCGCCTGGACCTTGGTCTGGACACGCGTCTCAACGCCAAGGTCGGCCTGCTCTCGGGTGGCCAGCGCCAGGCACTCACCCTGCTGATGGCCACGCTCACCAGGCCGCGCCTGCTGCTGCTCGACGAGCACACCGCGGCCCTCGACCCCAAGACGGCCTCTAAGGTGCTTAACCTGACCGAGGAGATCGTCGACGAGAACCACCTGACCACGCTCATGGTCACGCACAACATGAACGACGCCATCCGTCTGGGCAACCGTCTGATCATGATGCACGAGGGCCA
>UROJ01000088.1 GCA_900549335.1 uncultured Collinsella sp. | reverse complement strand
CATATAACTTGCTTCCGATTATATGAGTGTATGTTCATATGTCAATGACGTTCAGGTAATTCGTTGCACAAAATGATGGGGAATAGTGGACGAGATCCCGGAGTGAGCGGTTTTGATAGCCGATGCCGGGGTGGGTGCCCCTGAGCCGTGCAAAAATTGGAGTATTCTGCAACGACAGGGGGTCCGTTAATTTATTGCAGGCCATATAATGCAGTTCAAGAGTTATCTTAGGGTGTGAATCCGATGAGTTCTTCCTCAAATGTTGCCTAACGCTCTCACGCAAGAGTGATTTCGCTTCACATTTGGATCCACTCGAGGGTGATAGACACCCGGCTCTGCTGAATACTCGCAATTTTGCACGTCGCTAAGGTGCCCACCTTGTTAGCCGGTCTAGCTTCCGGCCCCGAAGATCCTGCCCTCGGGCGCGAAGCTGCTTGTTTGGTTGAGTGATGGGCTGTCGGGTTCGACAGTCTGCATGTCATCGATTGCCGGAGCCTCGTTAATCGTCGGATCGTCCAATGTGATGCCTTCGAGCATTGCTTTTTCGAGGTCGATTCGTTGGCGCTCTTCGGAATCCTGGCGAAGCTCCTTCTGAATTCGCTTTTTCTCTTCTATAAACCTTCTGAGCACAAACTGTCTCAGGTCCTCTTGCATGATTTGAAAGTCTTTTGGCAGACGCGAGGGGCGTACGCCCTCTTTCCGCTGGATTGCTTCCATGACCCTAACAAAAGAGCTGGCATGCATAAAGGAATAACGGCTGACGGTGATGATTCCGTACCCCATGGACGCAAGTGCATTCTTGCGCTCCTCATCGATGGCGCGGTCTTCTTCCGCGTCATGATAAAACCCGTTGTATTCAATGTCTGTGCGAGATTTCTTTAGATACGCATCCATAAAGAACTTTTTGCGTCTCGTGAGATTCTTTGCGGCAGCGGTGACCTGCACCTCGTAATCGGTCTCAATTCCCTTAATACCAAGCCCTCCTTCGCTTTTGGGCAGCGTTAGCATCATGACAAAGGCCGTTTCCATAGGAGACCGGCATCCGTCGCGCACACATTGGATCGCCTTTCGGGCAAGGGCCAGACCGTCGCATCTGGTAATGGAATTAAAGAACTGTTTTAACCTTTCGGTCGAGGTGAGCGCGAAACGCTCGTTATACGAGGTGGAAGAGCCGGTTCCAAGGGAGTAAGCGCCGCACAATTCAAAGTAGTACTCCACCAGTTCGCGAAAAGGGAGATAGGTGGCGGCCTGAAGTGCGCAAAGCTCAACGCCAACAATGAAGATGCCATCTTTGAGCTCTATAAAGCGTGAGCTCGAGAATCGTTTTGACGAAACGTGGCATTGACAGTTCATTGCATAGCGCGCATTCCTGCGATCAAACACCATTACTTCTAGGCAATCATTTGCGTCAAGGGAAACATCGTGTTTGGTGAGCCATTCTGCGGCTGCGTCAAGGAGCGTTCCGGTGGGACATGATCCGTAAATCGCGGCAGGGTTACAGGGCTCGGTGTCTTTCGCAGACGCCGAATGCGCGGCCTGGTAGACCGCTTTTGCAGTGGTATGTGACAATACGATACTCATGGTATATATCGTGTCAGCTAATGCCGTGTTGATGGCGCTGAGTGGGAAAGTCGTTTTAGGGGCCTAACCAAATGCTGTCCAAAAGCTTGACGCAATTATGGGTTGGTATGCCCTAAATAAAAGTTTTCGCAGCTTAGCTATAGCATATAAATACTCAATTGCTGCACATTTGATATCGATGCATCACCATCCGACAACGAATTACGTGTCGGGAATTGGTCGAAATCGTTCAAAATGAGGGTTCAGAATTTGTGATGGCAGATCTATCTGTGGAACGTAGGGCGGCCCCGCTGCGGGGTTTCTCGCTGCGAGACCGCTCGTGATCTACGCCGGAGTTTGGCGTAGACGTTTCTACTTGGCAAACAGGTTCTTGAGGTTGAACTCGGCTTGGACGGTGCGAAGCATGAGGTCGGTGTCGTCCAGGCCCAGATGCTGCTCGCTGGCGTCGGCGGCGAGGGTGCCACGGCGGCGCGCCCAGTTCTCGAGCGCGGCGGGCGCGGACTCGCGGGGGAGCGAGCGCACGTCGGCGTCCAGGCTGCGGCAGATCTGGCGTGAATCGATGACGATGATCTTACCGGCGCGGCGTGCCTCGGCGTAGCCGTCCAGGTGGATCTTGAACCAGCTGTCCTCAAACGCGGCGTTGTGTGCCATGTACGGGTACTTCTTCATGAGCTTGAGCAGCTGCTTCTGCAGTTCCTTGTTCTCGCGGAAGGGCGTTTTGCCGTCGATGTCGTCCCAGGTGATGTGGTGGATATTCGACAACGGCACATCCTCGCCGCGGTAGATGTCGGGCAGACCGCAGTAGTGTGCCTCGGCGTCGTGCGGGACGGCGTCGCTGGTGAGCTCCATGATCTCCCAGCCCACGTTGATGATGTAGCCGCGCTCGGGTGCACGGCCGGTGGTCTCGATGTCGATACCGAGCACGGTGCCCTGGATGGGCTTGCGGGCGTAGGCCACGCCGAGCGCGTCGCGGTCGCCGCGGATTTCGCGCATAACGGACGCGGCGGTGCGCTTTTGCATCTTGCCGATGGCGGCGCAGGTGTCGGCATCGGACAGACCGCGCGAAAGCGTCGCGGGCGTCACGTTGCGCAGGCGCGCCTCGCCAATCTGGTCGCACAGGTCGCGGTTGCGGTCGGCCAGGTCGCGCACGGTGGCAAAGTCGAAGCCGGGGTCGCCCTCGGCAGTAAAATACTCGGTCTCGAGCACCTTGAGGGCCTCCTCGCCCTTCTGGCGCTCGGACTCCATGGCGCCGTGATCGCCATAGATAAACATGGGAATAAACGGCTGGCGCTCGTATTCGAGTGCTTGTGAAACGTTCATATAACTGCTCCTTGGATGGGCCGCGTCGTGCGGCTCAGGGTCATTAAGATGTGGCGAGATGATAGTTTACCATGGGCAACTATTGGCATCGCGCCTAGGACAACTACAATACCCTAGTTGACCGCTAGGACTTTTACAATGCTGCCGAAAGACACGAAAGGTTCCATCCGTCATGGATTTACTGATTGATATTCTGCTCGACGCCGGCAAGGACACGCTGTCGCTGGTGCCGTTTTTGTTGGTGACGTATCTTGCTCTCGAGACACTTGAGCACGTTGCGGGCGACCGCGTCAACGGCGCTATCAAGCGCGCCGGCGCTGCGGGTCCCGTGGTTGGCTCGCTGCTGGGCATGGTGCCGCAGTGCGGATTTTCGGCCATGGCAGCAACGCTGTACGCCGGTCGTGTCGTGACCTTGGGCACGTTGGTGGCGGTGTTTCTTTCGACCTCCGATGAGATGCTGCCGCTGTTGCTCGCCGAGCAGGTGCCCGTGCAGACCATGGCGATGCTTTTGGCTTCGAAGGCACTGATCGCGCTGGTCACGGGCTTTATCGTGGACGCCGCCATTCGCGGCTTGCGTCGTAACGCTCGCGCGCATGCGGCGATTCGCCGTACCGTGCTGGGAACCGCGGCCAACCCGGCCCACGTGAACTGCGCGCACGACGACCACACTGGCGGTGACATCATCGACGAGGTGGCCGAGGCGGGCGTGAGCGCCGACCACATCCACGAGTTATGCGAGCGCGACCATTGCGGTTGCGATGATGATGAAGATGAACATGAGCGCGACCACGGACACAGCCATGATCACGGTCACATGGGCGAGCATGAGCACCACCACGGCCACAGCCACGACCACTCTCACGAGGGCGCGCCCCTCCTGTCGATTATTCGCAGCGCCATCTCGCACACCGTGCAGGTATCGGTATTCATTTTTCTGGTGACGCTGATTCTGGTCGCCGTGCTCGAGACATTCGGCGAATCGGCGATTGAGCAGTTCCTGCGCGGTAACGAGACGCTTGCGGTTCTGGGTTCGGCGCTTGTCGGCTTGATTCCCAACTGCTCGGCCAGCGTCGTCATCACACAGCTGTATCTGGAAGGCGCGCTGCAGCTGGCACCGATGCTCGCCGGCACGCTTATCTCCGCCGGCGTGGGCTACCTGGTGCTGTTCCGCACCAACCGCAGCGCCCGCGAAAACGTCGTGTTCCTGATTATGATGTACGTTATCGGCGCGGGCTGGGGTCTCATCCTCTCCGCCGTTGGTCTCTAAGTAGATTATTGGGATATGCCGTAAAAGCTGGGGTATACCGTAAAATCTACCGCCATGACTTGGGCGTTGGATGCGCGTCAATCGCCAAAACAAAAAGTAGATTTTTAGGCATGTCCCAAAAATCTACCTTGGTTAGCGTAACAGCTCGGTGAGGTTGCGCTTAAAGCGAGCGCGGTCTTCGCTGGTGAAGGCTGCCGGCCCGCGGGTGCGTCCGCCGGCGCGACGCACCTTCTTTTCCTCGTGACGAATAAACAGCTGCATGTCGATGGTCGCCTTGTCGTAGACGCGCCCGCGCACACCGATAGCGGCGGCATCGCGCCCGAGCACCATGCTCGCCAAGCCAATGTCCTGCGTCACGACTACGTCGCCCGCCTGCAGGCGTTCGACAATGGCAAAGTCGGCGCTGTCGGCGCCCACGCTCACGTCGAGCGTCGTGACCCAAAAGCCGCGTCGCGCGTGCTCGGCATCGCGCGGGTCGTCGCGGCGAATGTGCCGTTCCAGGTTTTGCGTGCTGTTGCCGGCGATAACAACGGCGACGCCCGCCCGCCGCGCGCAGTCAATCGACTCGCGCGTGACCGGGCAGGCGTCTGCATCAATAAAGAGCGTTCGTGGCATCTAGTGCACCAGTTTGCCAAATTGAATAGCACGAACAATCAGCGTTACGCCAAACACCAGCAGCGCGGCGCCGCTAAAGATGACGAGCATCTTGGCCGACCACAGCGGATAGATAAACACGAACATGCCGGCGATGATGGAGAGTGCGCCGCTCAGGATGGCGAGGGCGCGGTTGGACGAAAGCTCGGACTCCAGAATGGACATGACACCTTCGACAATCCAGACAAAGCCGGCCACGATAACCACCATCGTGGTGAGCGTCGCGGTCGAGAAGGCCTGGTTGCGCAGGATTATGACGCCGCCCAAGATAATGAGTAGGTTGGAGATGATGCTCGTCACGCGCCAGCCGGTGGGCAGCAGCGGCTCAAAAATGGCAGTGAACAGCCTGATGGCAGCAGTGATTACAAAGTAAAAACCCAGGACAGTCGTTAAAAAGACGAGGGACTTGGCGGGTGCAAAAAGCAGTGCGATACCAGCAATGAGCGCTAAGACGCCCGTGATGGCGTAGATCCAGCGTACGGCCTTGACGGCTTTGCCCGCCATGCTTTTCTCGTCAAATCCAAACTGGCTCGATTTTTGGTCATCGTTCTTAAAGATGCCCATAATGTCTCCTTTCCGTGCGGCGTAAGCCTTGATCGTTACAACCAGTATCGCCTAAAGGCGCTGGCGTATGGGTCGGGGAGGGCGAAACGTAACCCAAAGGCCCCGAATTGTTTCCGTTGTTCCCCACGTCGCGATTTTCTATTCAACAGGTGTAGAACATTGCAGCCCTGTTCGCTATTGCCTACGTTTTAGGTTAGATTTTCCTAAGAACAATTGCCCGAAATTGGGGGTCCCTATGAACGAAACAGTTCCCGCGGCGCCGTCGAGCGCGGAGTCGATGGCAAAGCAAGGTTGCGAAAAGCTCGGCCTGGACACGTTTGACGCGCTGGTCCGCCGCGCCCGCACGTGCCGCCGATTTGACGAGTCCATGCGCGTGCCGCGCGAGTTTTTGCTCGAGCTGGCGGAACTGGCGCACCTGGCTCCGTGTGGTGCCAATGCTCAGCGTCTTCGTTTTCATGTGGTGAGCGGTTCCGAGGACTGCGCTCGCGTGTTTGACGAGCTTGCATGGGCCGGTGCGCTCAAGGATTGGTCGGGTCCCGATGAGGGCGAGCGCCCGACCGGCTACATCGCGATTCTTGCCGAGCGCGCCGTTCCGGGCAAGCCCGCCGCTCCCATTACCGAGGTCGACACGGGCATTGCCGCGCAGACGATGATGCTCGCCGCCCGCAGCGCCACGCCCGAGGTGGCTGCCTGCATGTTCAAGGCCTTTACGCCCCACGCGATCGATGCCATGGGGCTCGATAACGACAAGTATGAGCTCAAGCTGATCATGGCGTTTGGCGTTCCGGCCGAGACACAGGTGATCGATGCGATCGATTCCAACCCCGACGGCTCCATCAATTATTGGCGCGACGAGGCGCGGGTGCACCACGTACCCAAGCGTTCGCTCGCCGACGTGCTGGTGTAGTTGAGCGTCGCCGCGGTGCAATCCGGCGGCAAAATCACCACAAAGGCTCCTGTCCCCTTTGTGGTGGTACGAGGGGAGGGTGTGTGGCAGATCTGTATTTGGTGCGGCATGGGCAGACTGAGCTCAATGTGCAGAGCATTTTGCAGGGCTGGCAC
>UROJ01000087.1 GCA_900549335.1 uncultured Collinsella sp. | reverse complement strand
CGTCGACATCACGGAACATTTGGCGGCACACGTTGCCTTTGCCCTGTCTGGGCTCGTGGCGCACCGTGGCACCGTGCTGCTTGGCGATTTGCGAAGTGCCATCAGACGAGTTGTTGTCATATACAAAGACGGTTGCACCGGGTAACTCTCGATGAAAATCGTCGACAACTTTGCCAATCGTCAGCGCTTCGTTGTAGCAGGGGATTATGACGACGGTATTCGAATAGTCCATGTAGGACCTCCTTTAATGAATCAACGGGTCGAAAGTATACCTATCGTCTGCCCCTTTGATTAGATATGGGTTAGTTCTCCAGATTTGTTGCGGTGAGTTATCGTCAACGTGGGAGGGCTATACTTTCCACTGTTATGTTTTACGAGACAAGGAGATGGTCCGTGGCTGACAACGTAGAGAGTCAGAAAGCGGTGGCTAAACCGGCCTCTCACGCTAAAAATGATTTTGAAAAGGACAAGTTCATTCTTAAGCAGCTTGTCACCAAAGATTTTAAGATTAAATATCGTCGCAGTGTTCTGGGTGTGGCATGGTCCGTGCTTAACCCGCTGCTGATGATGATTGTTATGTCGATCGTGTTTTCGACAATCTTCGCGCAAGGTCGCAATGGTTCTATTACGCCCGAAATGTATCCGCTTTACTTGATCGTCGGTAACGTGACGTTCTCTGTCATGTCCGAGTCGACGAACCAAGCGCTTATGTCCATCATTTGGGCTTCCTCTCTGCTTAAGAAGGTTAAGGTGCACCGTTGGGTCTTTCCGGTGCAGAAGGTGCTGTTCTCGCTCGTTAACTTCGCCTTCTCTTTGGTTGCCGTCGCCTTGGTTATGCTTTGGTTCCACGTGCTTCCCACCTGGCATTTAATTCTGCTGCCGGTTTGCTTGCTCCTGCTCATGTGTTTCTGCATGGGCTTGGGCATGATGCTGTCTGCGCTGGCGGTTTTTTTCCGCGATGTTATGCACCTGTGGACCGTTGTTATCACGGCCTGGATGTATCTGACGCCGATTTTCTGGACAACCGACTTCATTAGCCAAATGGCACATTGGATCCAGGTCCTTGTGGTTGTGAATCCCATGTACAACTACCTCCAGTTTATGCGTGATATCTTCCTGTTTAATACCGTGCCTTCTGCGCTTACCTTTGGGCTGTGTGTTGTTTGGGCTATTCTTGCTCTTGCTATTGGTTACGCCGTCTTTCACAGGACCGAGCACAAGTTTATCCTCTACATCTAAGGAGTGCTGCTCATGACTGAATCTGCTATTGATTACAGCAAGCAGCCCCTTGCTGTTGAGGTCAAAGACGTCACCATGATCTTTAACATGGCGTCCGAGTCGCTTACGAACCTCAAAGAGTATTTTATTAAGCTCGCGAAGCATGAGCTGTTCTTTGAGGAATTCCGTGCGCTTAAGCACATTTCATTTGATGTGCATCGTGGCGAGGTCGTTGGCCTTGTTGGTACTAACGGTTCCGGCAAGTCTACGATGCTCAAGATCATCGCTGGCGTTTTGGAGCCCAGCGAAGGTGAGGTTAAGGTTCACGGCAATATTGCGCCGCTGATTGAGCTTGGTGCTGGCTTTGACCCGGAGCTTACGGCTCGTGAGAACATCTATCTGAACGGTGCGCTGCTTGGCTATACCAAGGAGTTTATCGACGCTAGTTTTGACGAGATAATTGAGTTCGCCGAGCTTAAAGACTTCGTTGACATGCCCTTGAAGAACTTCTCGTCGGGTATGGTCGCGCGTATCGCCTTTGCTATCGCTACGATTACCGAGCCCGATATTCTCATCGTCGATGAGACGCTTTCTGTTGGCGATGTCTTTTTCCAGCAGAAATGCGAGCGCCGTATTCAGCACTTTATTGAGAGTGGCGACGTCACGGTCTTGTTCGTTTCTCACTCCATGGAGCAGGTTGAGCGTATTTGCCAGCGTGCTGTGTGGATCGAGAAGGGTGATCTGCGCATGGATGGTCCCGTGGACGAGGTCTGCAAGGCGTACCACGATCAGTTCAAGTAGGTTATAATTTATTGGTCGTGTGAACTTGTACCCGCTTGGACGCCCGGCTTTATGCTCCATTAGCTCAGTTGGATAGAGCAGGGGACTTCTAATCCCAAGGTCGACGGTTCGAATCCGCCATGGAGCACCAGAGAGTTTTTGAAGACCCGGTATAATGCCGGGTCTTTGCTTTTTGGGCATGTGGGCGTGCAGTGCTCCCTCAACAATAAGCCCGGTGTAGCATCGCTGCACCGGGCTTATTGCTTCTTGCGAATTTGGTTGTCGGTCTCGAGTCGTTGAGCTCCCTACGCCTCTGTCGGCTCCACGCCCAGCTCGTTGCGGACGAGCTCGAAGGCGGCGGCGATGGCCTTGTCCATGTCGTAGTACTTGTAGCCGCCCAGGCGACCGGCGAAGACCACGTCGCCCTCCTGCGCCGCCAGCTCCTCGTACTGCTTGTAGAGGGCCTCGTTCTTGGCGTCGTTGATGGGGTAGTAGGGCTCGTCGCCGGGCTTCCAATCCGCCGGGTACTCGCGCGTGATGACGGTCTTCTCCTGCGTGCCGAACTCGAAGTGCTTGTGCTCGATGATGCGGGTGTAGGGGACCTCGCGCTCGGTGTAGTTGACCACGGCCACGCCCTGGTGGTCCTGCTCGTCGAGTGTCTCGGTCTCGAAGCGCAGGCTGCGGTACTCGAGTGTGCCCAGCTTAAAGTCGTAGAACGAGTCGATGGGGCCGCAGTAGATCGTCCTGGCGGCGATATCGGGCTCGGCGGCGGCCAGCTCCTTGTACTCCACGCCGCAGCGCACCTCGACGCCCTCGAGCATGTTGGCGACCATCTTGGTGTAGCCGCCCATGGGGATGCCCTGGTAGCGGTCGTTGAAGTAGTTGTTGTCGTAGGTGAAGCGGCAGGGGAGGCGCTTTATGATGCTCGCGGGCAGGTCCTTGCAGTCGCGGCCCCACTGCTTCTCGGTGTAGCCCTTCACGAGCGTCTCGAAGATGTCGCGGCCGACGAGCGACAGCGCCTGCTCCTCGAGGTTTGTCGGCTCTCCGATGTTCTCGGCGGCCACCTGCTCGGCGATCTTGGCCTTGGCATCTGCCGGCGTGACGACGCCCGGCCACATCTTGGCGAAGGTGTTCATGTTGAAGGGCATGTTGTACATGTTGCCGTGGAAGTTGGCTACCGGCGAGTTGACGTAGTTGTTGAACTCGGCGAAGCGGTTGACGTAGCCCCAGACGTCCTTCATGGAGGTGTGGAAGATGTGCGCGCCGTAGCGGTGGACTTGGATGCCCTCGACGTCCTCGGTGTAGACGTTGCCGGCGATGTGGTCGCGGCGGTCGATGACCAGGACCGACTTGCCGGCGCGCTTGGCGGCATTGGCGAAGACGGCGCCCGAAAGGCCGGCACCGACGACGAGGTAATCGTACTGGGACATGGATATGCTCCTTTGTATGTCGATTGGACAGTTACTTTAGTTTAGGGACAAACATATCTGATGTCTTTGTCCCAGGGATTAGTGTAGCAGATGCTCTTTCAACAGCTCTAGCGCATGTGCGTAGCCCTTCAGGCCCTCGCCGGTGATGGTGGCGAAGCAAGCTAGGCGTGCATAGCTCACCTGGCGGAAGTCTTCGCGCGTCTCTACGGCGCTGATGTGCACCTCGACGGCAGGGATGGCAACGGCCTTGAGGGCGTCGAGGATCGCGACGCTCGTGTGCGTGTAAGCCGCCGGGTTGATGACGATGCCGTCGACCTTGCCGTAGGCCTCTTGGATCTTGTCGACGATGCTGCCCTCGTGGTTAGACTGGAAGACCTCGACCTCGTCGAAGCCCTGTGCAGCGCCCGCTTCCTGGCAGATCTGCACTAAGCGGTCGTAGTTGTCGCTGCCATAGATGCCCGGCTCGCGAATGCCGAGCATGTTGAGGTTGGGGCCGTTGATGACGAGTGCTTTCATGGTTGCTTCCTTTGCGATTGGAAAACCACCACAAAGGTGCCTGTCCCCTTTGTAGTGGTTTTGGTTAGAGAGCGGGTGGGAGGGTGTCGAGGATGGCACGGGCGGTGTTGGCGGCGCAGTCGCGTGAGTCGATGATGTAGTCGGCCCAGGTGCGGTAGCGCGGCATGCGCTGCTCGGCCAGCTTGTCGATGCCGTCGCGGGCGGTGATAGGGCGTCCCTTGTGGGCGAGTTCGTCGAGCTTGCGATTGAGCATCAAGATCTGGCTGTTTTGGTGCAGCAGCGGGTAGTTCTCGTCGCGTGTGACCACGCCGCCGCCGGTGGAGAGCACCAGGCCGCTGCGCTTGGAGATGCCGGCCAGCGCCACCGTCTCCTGCTCGCGGAAGGCCGCCTCGCCGCGCTCGACGATAAAGTCGGCGCAGGGCATGTCGAGGCGTTCCTCGAGGGCGCGGTCCAGGTCGATGTGCTCGCGACCCGTGAGCAGGGCAATCTGCTCACCCACGCGGGTCTTGCCCGAGCCCGGCATGCCGATCAGCGCGATGTTCTGTTCGCGGCGTGACAAGCGCTCCGTTACATCCAGGATGCGCTTGCGCGGGGTGACCTGGCCGGTGTAGCGCTCAACAGCCTGTGTCGCTTGGGCCACGAGCATCAGCAGACCGCCGATGCAGGGGATACCGCGGCGCTCGGCCTCGAGCATGAGTCCCGTGCGGGCGGGGTTGTAGACAATGTCGATGACGCCCTCGAGCGCATCGAGCCCTTCGAGCGTGCAAGGCGCGTCGGGGCAATGGGGGAACATGCCGGCGGGCGTGCAGTTGACGAGCAGGGCGGCGTCGGATTGCTGCGCGATGTTGCCGTAGTTGACCTCGCTTGTGCGGCCCACGGGCACCACGGTGGCGCCCAGGTCGCCGAGTACCATGCTTGCCGTGGTGCCGGCGCCGCCGGTGGCTCCGAGCACGAGAGCCTTCTTGCCGGCAACCTCAACCCCCAGCTCCTCGACCAGGCACTGAAAACCAAAGTAGTCGGTGTTGTCGCCGCGCAGGCGGCCGTCGGGCAGGCGCGTGATGGTGTTGACGTTGCCCATGCGCTCGGCGAGCGGGCTCAGCTCGTCCAGGTAGTTCATGACGGCGCGTTTGTAGGGGATGGTCACGTTGGTGCCTTCCCATTCTTTACCCGTCATAAAGGCCGCGAGGTCCTCGGGCTCGCGCTCAAATCGCACGTAATCGAGCCCAGCGAGCTCTTTGTAGATGGTCGGGGTGTAGCTGTGGCCCAGTACGCGGCCCAGCACACCGTAGGGGCGGGTTGCGGCGGTATCGGTCATCTAGAGCACCTCCGTGTAGCTGCCAAAGTAGGTGAAGCTCTCGCACACGTCGTCGATGGAATCGAGCAGGTCGTCGAGGGCCTTGCTGCCAAAGGGGCAGTCCAGATCAAAGTAGAACATAAACTCAAAGTCGCGGCCGGGGATGGGGCGGCTCTCGAGCTTGATGAGGTTGATGTTGAGTGCGTAGAAGCGCTCGAGCACGCGATAGAGGGCGCCCGGCTCGTTGGCCGTGGTGATCATGAGCGAGGTGCGATTAGCGCCGGGGTAGACGCGCGGCTCGCGGCTGATGACGACAAAGCGCGTGTAGTTGTTGTCCGAGTCTTGGATATTGGGCTCCAGCACCTCGAGGCCATACAGCGTGGCACAGCCGCGCGAGGCGATGGCGGCGACGTCGGTGCGCTCGGAGTTGGCGACCATCTCGGCCGACATGGCCGTGTTGGGGTACTTGGTGGCGTGCAGGCCGTGGGACTCGATAAAGCCGGCACACTGGGCAATGGCTTGGCCGTGGCTGTAGACCTCGCGTATGTCCGCGAGCTTGGTGCCGGGCTTGACGAGCAGGTTGTGGTCGATCTTGAGGCGCAGCGAACGCACGATATGGAAGTCGAACTGGGCGAGCAGGTCGTAGACGGCGTTGACCGAGCCGGCGGTGGAGTTCTCGATGGGCAGCACGCCAAACTCGCAGAAGCCGTCGCGCACAGCGCGCATAACGCCTTCGAAGGTCTCGAAAAACGCGATGTCGGGCACGTCGAAGAGCTTGCACGCGGCGATTTGACTGTAAGCGCCCTCAACGCCCTGGCAAGCGACGGTGGCAGTTTGAGGGAAGGGCGTGTCGGAGGCTGCAGCCGTGGCGTGGGCCTTTTGCGAGACGGTGATGCCCTTGAGTTCGTTGATGTAGCGCTGCTGCTCGGCCTTGCTCATGCTCATGAGGAGACGAAACAGGGTGATGGTCTGCGCCTCATAGCGCTCGGGCGCGCGGCTGGCGAGGTTGTTGAGTTTGGAGCGCTCGCGGGCGGGGTCGAAGACGGCCTTGCCCATCTTGATTTTTGACTTGGCGACCTCGGTGGCAATGTCCATGCGCTCGATAAAGCTGTTGAGGAGCGTGGTGTCGATGCCATCGATGGTCTGGCGGATGTCAGCAAGGTCCATAGGGACCCCTTTCACGTGTCGGTGATTTTTCTGGGACGGGGATTAAAAAATCATTAGGTACACAATGATTTTTTAATCCCCGT
>UROJ01000086.1 GCA_900549335.1 uncultured Collinsella sp. | reverse complement strand
GTTCCATACGCTTTTGCAGCTCGTTCTTATCCAAGGCATCGCTCCCATCGTATACGCTCCATAAACGTCAATAAGTTTCTCACGGTTTGCCCCTGTGACGCCCGCAAAATCCGATGCTTACAGAATGAGCGAACACAGCTTAGGTAGCTCATTTGGGACGGGATCTTTTGACCACCCATGTGGTAGCATCGGGTCTCATATAAATGAGGGAGTAGTCGTGTAATCGGGTTCGCCCGCAGAGAGGGAGCCAGACTATGGGACTCGCAGAGCTCGTGTTGCTCGCCGTTGGCCTTTCGATGGACGCCTTTGCCGTTTCCATCTGCAAGGGCCTTGGCATGAAGAAGATCAACCTTAAAGTCGCCGTGGTGCTCGGCCTGTTCTTTGGCGGCTTTCAGGCCGGCATGCCCGTAATCGGATGGGCGCTCGGCAGTCAATTCATGGGCTTCATCGGACCCATCGACCATTGGATCGCCTTTATCCTTTTGGCCTTCATCGGCGGCAAAATGCTATGGGAAGCCTTTACCGAAGACGAGGATGAAGGCGACGGCAAGGATGCCGAAAAGATTGACCTGGGCGAGTACCTGATCCTCGCCATCGCCACCTCGATTGACGCGCTCGCCGTGGGTATCTCGTTTGCGGCGCTCTCGGTCGACATCGTTCCAGCTGTATCGCTCATCGGCATCACGACCTTTGTCTTCTCCGTCGCCGGCGTAGCGATCGGCCACACCTTTGGCGCGCGCTACGAAAAACCCGCCACCATCGTGGGCGGCGTCGTGCTCATCCTCATCGGGCTTAAGATCTTGCTTGAGCATCTGGGGATCCTCGCACTGTAACGAATAACGGCCGCCCGGCATTACGCCAGGCGGCCGTTTTCATAGCCAGCCGTTTTAGAGTGGCTTAACCAAGGCGACCTTTACGCAGCGAGGCGCTTGAGGACGTCGATGAGCAGCTCGTAGAAGCGCTCGGCAGAAGCGAGCTCCATGCTCTCGTCCGGGGTGTGGACATCGGAGAGCGTCGGGCCCACGGCGATGGCGTCCAGGCCGTGCAGGGCCTCGGCAAACAGGCCGCACTCAAGGCCGGCGTGAATGGACTCGATGCGCAGCTCGGAGCCAAAGAGCTCGCGATAGCTCTCGACGAAGACGTCGCGGACCGGCGAATGCTCGGCATAGCTCCAGCCGGGATACTCGAACTCGAACTTGGCGTCGAAGCCCAGGACATCGGCCAGCGTCTGCAGGCGGTCCTTGAACTCGTTCTGCAGCGAGGTGATCGAGGAGCGCGGGGACAGCATGATCTTGACCTGGTCGTCAGAAGTGGCAACCACACCGATGTTGGAGGAAACCTCGACGGAGCCGTCGGTGGCGACGTTGCGGCGAATCACGCCGTTAGGGGCAAGACGCAGGGCGCGGATGAGGGCAAGCGCGGACTTCTGGTCCATGGCCTCGACCTCGGCGTCGTCGGCAATCTCGACGGTGCAGGTAAAGCCGGGGTCGAAGACCTCGAGCTCGGCAGTGACGTCGGCGATGATGCCCTTTGCAATCTGGGCCGCGGCCTCGGCGGCAGCGTGGTCGGCGTAGACCAGAACAGCCTTGCACTCACGGTTGATGGCGTTGTCCTTGGTGCCGCCGTTAAAGCTAACGATGGCGGGCTCGCCGGCAACCATCAGGCGGTCGATGATGCGGGCCATGATGAGGTTGCCGTTGCCGCGCTCCAGGTGGATATCGCTGCCGGAGTGACCGCCCAGCAGGCCGGAGATGTCGAGCGTGAGGGTGCTACCGGTCTTGTGCTCGCGCACGATCGGGCAGGTGTAGGTAACGACGACGCCGCCGGCGCAGCTGACGGTGGCAACGCCCTCTTCCTCGGAGTCAAGGTTAATCATGGTGCGGGCGCTAATCTGGGACTTGTCGAGCGTCTCGGCGCCGACCAGGCCAGTCTCCTCGTCGGTGGTGAATACGCACTCGAGGGCGGGGTGAACGATCGAATCGTCATCGAGAACAGTGAGCATCAGAGCGACGGCGATACCGTTGTCGGCACCCAAGGTGGTACCGTTGGCGGTGAGGACGCCGTCCTTGACGACCAGGTCGATACCATCGGTCATAAAGTCGTGCTCAACGGAGCCCAACTTGTCGCACACCATATCGATGTGGCCCTGCAGCATCACGGTCGGGGCATTCTCGGCACCGGCAGATGCGGGCTTGCGAATGATGACGTTGTAGACCTCGTCCTGATACACATCGAGGCCGCGCTCCTTGGCAAACGCGACCAGGAAATCGCTGATGCCCTTCTCATTGCCAGACCCACGGGGGATCGCGCTGACCTCCTCAAAGAAATGGAACAGCTGGGCGGGCTCATAGCCGGTGATCTTGTAGTCCATGGTGCCTCCTTGGCGCAACTGGTTAGACAGTAAGATATGCGACTTGTATATTCCCAGACTTTGCGTGCATAAACCAGTCGAAAACGCCGAGCGCCCTTGCATCATCGGCTAACGGCGGGGAAACGCTACTTTATTAGAATAAAGCAGGTTAGACGGGTCGTGCCGAAGAGACGTTGAACCCTTCAACCAACCTCAACGCTTGATCAACGTTTATGCATACGCCATTGATATGTTTAATGAGATCTACTTTGAACGAAGGGGCCTTTTCAACAGAAAAAGGGCGCTCCTTTGGAACGCCCCCGTAGACACAAGGTTTTGTTACGCCCTACAGCGCGCCAGAGCCGGCTTGCATCATGCCGCCGGGGCCCGAGGTCACGCCGCTACTTACGGGCGCGGCGCTGCCAGTGTGCGGTGCCGCCGGGGCGGTATCGCCACCGAGCGTGCCCGCCGGACGCGGTGCCGGGATCTCGCCCGTGCCGTGGCTAAAGACAAACTTGCCATCGGCCACGTCGCACAGGACGGTATCGCCCTCGCCCCACTCGCCGGCCAGAAGCTCCTCGGACAGCGGGTCCTCGATGAGCTTTTGGATGGCACGGCGCAACGGACGCGCACCGTTGGTGAGGTCGGTGCCCTCGGCCACGATCTTGTCATAGGCCGCATCGGTGAGCTTGATGTTCATGCCGTTGGCAATCAAACGCTGACGTAGGTCGTCCACCAGCAGGTGCGCGATCTTGGTGAGATTCTCGCCCGAGAGCTTCTGGAACACCACGATGTCATCGATACGGTTGAGCAGCTCGGGGCGGAACAGGCGCTTGAGCTCGCCCATCGCGCGACCACGGATCTCACTCGACGTGAGACCCTGCTCGCCGGTGGTGCCAAAGCCCACGCTCGCATCCTGCGCAATCTCGCGGGCGCCCACGTTGGACGTCATGATGATCACGGTGTTGCGGAAGTCGACCGTCTTGCCCTGGCTATCGGTCAGGCGGCCCTCCTCCAGCACCTGCAGCAAGATGTTGAAGATATCGGGGTGCGCCTTCTCGATCTCGTCGAACAGCACGACCGAGTACGGGTGGCGACGAACGGCCTTGGTGAGCTGGCCGCCCTCGTCGTGACCGACGTAGCCCGGAGGGCTACCGATGAGCTTGGAGACCTCGAACTCGCTACCGAACTCGGACATGTCGAAGCTGATGAGCGCGTCCTTGCTGCCAAAGAGGTACTCGGCGAGCGTCTTGGCGAGCTCAGTCTTGCCCGTGCCGGTGGGGCCCAGGAAGATAAAGCTACCGCCGGGGCGACGCGGGTCCTTGAGCGGCGAGCGGCTGCGGCGCACGGCCTTGGCGACGGCCTCGACGGCCTCGTCCTGGCCGATAATGCGGGTCTTGAGCACGCTTTCGGCCTGCAGCAGGCGACGGCTCTCGCTCTCGGTGAGCGAGGAAACCGGCACGCCCGAAGTCACGGACACGATGTCGGCAATCTGACTCACGTCGATGGTGAGCGGGCTGGCGTCGAGCTCGGCGGTCCAGGCGGCCTTGGCTTCGGCGAGTTCAATCTCGGCGGCCTTCTGCTGCTCGGTGATCTCGGCGGCCTTGTTCATGTCATCGCTCTCGGTGGCCTCCTGCGCGGCGGCCTTAAGCTCCTCTATGCGATGCTCAGCCTCGCGCACCGGCTCGGGCGCGCGATTCGCGGCGATGCGAGCGCGGGCACCGGCCTCGTCGATGAGGTCGATGGCCTTATCGGGCAGGAAGCGATCCTGGATATAGCGGTTGGAAAGGTTCGCGGCAGCCTCGATAGCACCCTGCGTATAGCGCACATGGTGGTGCTCCTCGTAGCGCGGCTTGAGCGCGGTCAGGATCTTGACCGTGTCCTCGACGCTCGGCTCCTCGACATCGATAGTCTGGAAGCGGCGCTCAAAGGCCGGGTCCTTGGTGAGGTACTTACGGAATTCCTCGGCCGTGGTGGCGCCGATGATCTGGAAGGCACCGCGCGCGAGCACGGGCTTGAGCATGGAGCTCGCATCGATGGAGCCCTCGGCAGAACCGGCACCGATGATGGTGTGCATCTCGTCGATAAACAGGATGACGTCGTCGGCTTCGGTGGCCTCCTGAATCACGTTCTTGAGGCGCTCCTCAAACTCGCCGCGATACTTGGCACCCGCCACGAGGCCCGGCAGGTCGAGCGTCCAGATGTTCTGGTTCATGAGGTTCTCGGGCACGTTGCCGGCTGCAATCTGCTGAGCCAGGCCCTCGACGATGGCCGTCTTGCCCACGCCGGGGTCGCCCAGAATGAGCGGGTTGTTCTTGGTGCGGCGCGAAAGGATCTCCATCATGCGCTGGACTTCCTTTTCGCGACCGATCACGGGGTCGAGCTCACCGTCGCGCGCTTTCTGCGTAAGGTTGGTGGCGAACTGCTTAAGCGTATCGGTGCCACTCCCCTTTTGCTGAGAGGCATCCGAGCCGCTAAAGAACGGCAGGCCCGCACCGGGACGCCCGGCACCGGCGCCGGCAAGCGGACGCTTCTTGTCCTGGTCCTTGGCGGTGAGTTTGTCGATAGCCTTTTTGATGGAGGCGGACGACACACCCAGGCGCATGAGGATGTCCATGGCCATGCCGTTGCCCTCTTCGACGATGCCGATGAGCAGGTGCTCGGTCGACACATACGTCTGGTTGTTCTCGCGTGCCACGCGGAAGGAACGCTCCATCACGCTAATGACAAGCGGCGTAAAGGCGAGCTTGGCCGCCTCGGTCTCCTCACTGGGCTCGGGAACCGTGGTCTGGACCTCTTTGAGAGTATCCATGATGTCATCGTAGGAGATGTCGAGCGAACGCAGTGCCTCGGCGGCAATGCCCTCGTCCTCCTTGGCAAGCGCGAGCAGCAGGTGCTCGGTGCCCACCTTATTTGAGTGTAGATCGAGCGCCTCTTGCTTGGCCATGGACATGACCTTGCGCGCGCGATCGGTAAAACGGTCTAACATGCTAGTTCCTCTTAGACGAGCTAGTTTTTCAAACGCAAAGCGCCGCCCCGCGGCAGCGCTTTGGTCTCTTTACCCATATGGAGTATATGTTAACCGTTGGGGCCTTTCCCACCCGTAGCCGCGTGACAACGTCTACAAAAAAGGAATCGCTTCGGTCCGCTTGGCGGTTTGGTTTTGCGCTGCTGTCTAGCAGGCGGGCTCGGCGTCCATGCTCTCGGCAACGTCATTGACGGCATCGGCAACGGAAGCGCCAGGCATGCGCACGAGCTCCATGTGCGGCTCGGCAAAGACCGTGCCCATGGGGAAGGCGCGACGGAAGACAAAGCGAGCAACCGGACCAGCCACCAGCAGGTTCCAGGGGAGGGCCATGATAAAGTTGCGCGGAATGTTGACGAGCCACATCATCGGCAGCGCCTGCAGGTTTGCGAGCGGGCCGCCAGGCATGTGGAACAGGCCCTCGCACGCACCGTAGAGCGACATGATGATGACCATAGGAACGACCATGCAGGAGCTGACGGCGAGCGTCATGGCAAGCGGCGAGCTCTTGCCCGGCGTGACCAGGAACTTAAAGGCGAAACCCTTGGCAAGGGGGCTGGCAACAAACCAGTCGCAGCACATGGCAAAAACGTAGGCAACGGGGAAGCCGAGCCACGCGGCGGCAACAACCTCGCCGTTGATGGCTCCATGCTGCAGGGCAACGTTGTAGATGCTCATCCAGAGCACCATGCAAAAGCACATGATAAAGGTGAACAGCAGGCTCTCTCGTTTGTTGATAGGCATAAAGGGCAAAATCCTTTCTGTGTTACGCCGCGGCACCACGCAACAAAAACGGGCGGGCAAGATGGAGCTGTTGGGACTTCATCTCGCCCGCCCGTGATACGTGCGTCTGCGACTACTTATGTGGTGAAACCAGCCTAGCACGAAAACCCCGCGCTTCGTAAGCGTTGAGTTTGTGAAGATGCTCAAGGCCCTTCGCACAGGGCGGCAGCTGCGCCTGGATCGCCCCCAATGAGCGTGGATTATCTCCCGTTTTGAGCCCGCATGTGAGCCAAAAGTGGGAGATTTTCCACTCTCATGCCATGTAATCATTGGGGACGTTCTTAAACGACTAGTCATTCAAGAACGTCCCCAACGGCTACTTGCGAGGAGTGTCCCCAAGTGCCGGCAGAAAGGGAACGTCCCCAGGTGCCACGTCCAGCTTGACAGCCAAGGCAACGCCGATGCCCTGGCAACGACAGACACTATGACCCAATCCGAGGGCACTAAAAAGACAGGAGCCCCCGCTCG
>UROJ01000085.1 GCA_900549335.1 uncultured Collinsella sp. | reverse complement strand
GGTCCCTATCTGTTACAGATTGAGACAAAGGTCTGGGACTAAGATGTCTTATCTCGATCTGTAACAGTTAGACGGAAATTCGGGCCATAGATGTTACAGGTTAAGATAATCGCGTCGCGAAAATAAAAACCTCCGCAGGGGTGCTTTCCTTGCGGAGGTTTTCTTACTCGTTCAGCAAGCGTACGGCTTCGGCAGCCATATTCTCGACCGTCATGCCGTTCTGAGCGAGCAGCTCGTTGGGGTCGTAGCGGTCGGGGAAGCCCTTGGCGATGCCGAAGGTGCGCGTGCGCAACGGCGTGCATGCCAGATAGCACGCGACGCGCTCGCCCCAGCCACCGTCCAAGATGCCGTCCTCGAGGGTGACGACAACGCGATGCTCGGCGGCAAGGCTATCGAGGAACTCGCGGTCGAGCTCGGTTGCAAAGCGCGGGTTGACGAGCGTGGCCTCGATGCCGTACTCGGCAGCCAAGCGGTTTGCCACGCGCTCGCCCAGCTCAAAGAAATCGCCAAGCGCGAGCACGGCAACGTCGCGACCCCGGCGCACCACGTTGTAGCGAACGGCGCTGTAGTCGGTGTCTTCGGCGGGCGCCAGATCGGGACGGCTCACCAGGCCGATGCCCGGTACGCGAATCGCCGCGGGATGCTCGCGGTGGTCGAGCGACCAGCTCAGCATGGACAGATATTCCTCCATGCAGGCCGGCGCTAGGTAGCGCATGTTGGGAAGTCCACCCAGCATGGAAATATCAAAGAACGAAAGGTGCGTCTCGGACGTGGTGCCAAAGATTGACGCACCAAACACCAAAATGGTTGCCGGGGCGTCGTTGAGGCACAGGTCGTGCCACAGCTCGTCGTAAGCGCGCTGCAAAAACGTGCCGTACACACCAAAGACTGGCTTGGCGCCCGAGCGCGCAAGCGCGGTGGCAAAGGTCACGGCGTGCTCCTCGGCAATGCCCACATCGACGAACTGTTTGCCGGCGGCAGCGCGAAGCTCGGGTGTAAAGCCCATGATGTAGGGCGTGGCGGCCGTGATGCCCACGACCTGCGAATCGCGCTCGATGGCGGCGCTGAGCGCCTCGCCCGTAATGTCGGCATAGGTGCGCGGCGCAGGCTCGCTCGGATGGCCCGGGCAGAGCTTGCGTCCAGTTGCCATGTCAAACGGACCCACGTGATGCCAGCGTTCGGGGTCGTTCTGGGCTGGCTCAAAGCCCTTGCCCTTGGCGGTGGAGACGTGCAGCACGATGGGATGATCGATATTGCGCAGTTCCTGCAACGCGTCGACGAGGGCCAACACGTCGTTACCGGCGTCCAGATAGCGGTAGTCGAGCCCCATCGCGCGGAAAACGTTGCGCTCACAGGTACCGTTGCTGGCTCGCAGCTCGGCCAGATTGCGATACAGGCCGCCATGGTTCTCGGCAATGGACTGGTCGTTATCGTTGACGATGATGATCAGGTTGCTATCGAGTTCGGCGGCATTGTTAAAGCCCTCAAACGCCAAGCCGCCCGAAAGCGAGCCGTCGCCAATAACGGTGATGACGTTGTACGTATCGCCCGCCAGGTCACGAGCGTGCGCCAGGCCGCAGCCCAGGCTCACCGACGTGGAGGTATGGCCCATGGCGAACAGGTCGTGCTCGGACTCGTCGGGATTGGCAAAGCCAGAAGCCTCACCATAACGCTCCGGATCGATATAAGTGTACGCGCGCCCGGTCAGCGCCTTGTGGGCGTAGGTCTGGTGCGAAACGTCAAAGACAATCTTGTCGATGGGGGAGTTAAATACGCGATGAAGCGCAACCGTAAGCTCAACGACGCCCAAGTTGGGGGCAACGTGCCCGCCGACGGCGGCGGAGCTTTCGAGGATTGCCTGACGGATCTCGCCGCAGAGCAGCGGAAGCTCGGCGCGATCGAGAGCCTTGACGTCCTCGGGCGTTGTCGTTTGCGTAAGCAGCATCGTTGTGGGTTACTCCATGCGAATCGTGCGCCGGCACTCCCTCGGCCGGCACAATTGCACAAGACAGTCTCGCACATTTTGGCGTTTGATATGTGACGGCGGCGCGGTAATTCGCCAACTGGTGGGGCAAAACGTTTTGTCCGATGCCATACTGATATGTTCCATGATGTTTTTATCGATTGTGCACAGGCCGTGGCTTGTCGCCGTGAGTCGCTGGAAGGAGGCAGCATGTCCGATGCCGTTCGTGCCGAAAAAATCGCGCACGAGGTCGACTATGCCGCCCGCCAGCTGGCCCAGGCGGGCCGCTTGGACCTGACGCACGAGTTTATCCAGCATGGCGACGTGACGGTCTATGCACATGTGACTTCGGTAGCGCGGGCGAGCCTGTCCTTTGCCGAGCGCTTGGGCCGTGCCGGCATTTCGGTCGACCGTGCTTCGTTGTTGCGCGGGGCCCTGCTGCACGATTACTTTCTCTATGACTGGCACGATCCCGACCCAAGCCATCGGCTGCATGGCTTTCGCCACCCGTTTTTTGCCCTGGCACGTGCGGAGGAAGATTTTGAGCTGACGCCGCGCGAACGGAACATTATCGTGCGGCATATGTTTCCGCTGGTGCCAGTGCCGCCGACGTGTCGTGAGGCTTGGATTGTATGCCTGGCAGATAAATGGTGCGCTCTGCGCGAGACGGTCGCCGGTCGTCTGCGGCGCAAGGACGAGGCGGACGATGACGTGAGTAAAGCATCGAGCGAAAAGAGGAGAGGGTAGACGGTGGAAACCGCGATTGATATGGCGTTTGGCGGCGCGACGCTTGCCGCCTGCCCACTCTCGGCACTGGTGCTCTCGTTTGCCTTTTACGGGTTTTGCGGTTGGGCATGGGAGTCGACAGTATGTGCCATGCTCAATCACGGACGATTTGCCAACAGCGGCTTTTTGCTGGGGCCGTGCTGCCCAATCTATGGCGCGGGCGGCATTGCCTGCTGGCTGCTGTTGCGCGGGATTCCGGATGCCTCGAGCCAGTTTGTCGCTGCAGCACTCGTATGCAGCGTGATTGAGTATAGCGTAGGCGTGCTGTTGGAAAAAACAACGGGCGCTCGCTTTTGGGATTATTCGCACCTGCCGTTTAACCTGCACGGACGTATCTGCCTGTACTGGGCCTGCGCGTTTGGCCTGGGTTCGTTGTGCATTTGCCGTTTGGTGGAGCCGGCATTGCTGGGACTGCTTGGCCATCTGCCGGTGCTGATTGTGCGGCTGTCCGCCTTTATCGTCGCGGTCGCGATGATGGTCGACGCGGCATGCTCGTTGGCGAGCTGGCGGCGTCTGTCCGATCAGCTGGAGCGCGTGCGCGCCGACCTTGCCGACCGCATCAACGAGTCGCTTGCCGATGCCTCGGACTCAATGCTCGAGCGCATTCCCGATTCGGCAGTCGACTCGGTGGCACAGACGCATATCCGCAGCCGTGCCGTTAACGCGTGGCTGGCCGAGCTGGGCGACGCGACACTCGATGCCCTTCGTGAGAAGGCTTCGATGCCGACATTTATCTCGGATGGTGCTCGCGGCCTGGCACTTGCCGCCCGCCGCGTGGCCGATGCCGCGCCGAGCATGCCGCGTCCGTCGCTCAGTCGCCGCCTTGCCGGCAAGCGCATGAGCCGTCCGGTGCCAAGCGTGTCGCTCAGCCGACGCGACCTGCGCTTCTTCAATGCCTTCCCGCGCTTGCGCATCAACCGCTACGAAGGTGTCATTCGAGCAACTAATCTCCGCGACCGCGCCCACGAGCTGTTTCGGCGCTAGCCGGGACGGGCACGCTCACGGCTCCCTTGCTCGCGTATTTCCCGTCCGTTTCGCGTCCGTTGCCGTGCCGTTTCTAAGATTGCGGCACCGTTTCCATTCGACAACGCAGCGTTTAACAACGCCGTATCTGGTCTACACCAGTTGCCCCTCGGCCGCATTATGGGCGCCGACAACGTTCATGCGATCAAGGGGGAGCGAATGTACGATACGGGATCGACAACGTTTATGCTCATCTGCACCATGCTCGTGTTTTTAATGACACCGGGTCTGGCGTTTTTCTATGGCGGCCTGTCCAGGCGCAAAAATGTCATCAACACCATGCTCATGTGCTTTGGCGCCATTGGCCTGGTTGGTGTGCTGTGGATTGTTGCCGGCTGGTCGCTGGCTTACGGCGGCGACGGTTCCAGCCCGTTTATTGGAGGCCTTGACCAGCTGCTGTGCCTGCCGGTGCTCGGTCAGGTGCTGCAGGCGGCCGAGGGCACCGCGTCGGACGGCGCCGTCTACCCGGAGATTATCAACATCGCCTTTCAGATGGCATTTGCCATGATCACTGCTGCTATCGTCACGGGCAGCCTGGCCGGCCGCGTTAAGTTTGGTGCCATGACGGCCTTCCTGGGCATTTGGCTGCTCATGGTCTATGCGCCGCTTGCCCACATGGTTTGGGGCGGCGATGGCTCCTTTATCGGTGACATTATCGGCGCACTCGACTTTGCCGGCGGCGACGTGGTGCACATTTCGTCCGGTCTTACGGGCCTGATCCTCTGCTTAATGCTCGGCCGTCGTCGCGGCTTTGGCATGGTGAGCTATCGTCCGCATAACGTGCCGTTTGTGGCGCTGGGCGCCGGGCTGCTTTGGTTTGGCTGGTTTGGATTTAACGGCGGCAGCGAGTTCAAGGCCAATGCCGTGGCGGCGCTTGCCATCCTCAACACCGTGACGGCCAGCGCGGCGGGCATGGTCTCGTGGCTTGCCGTCGAGCGCGTGTACACTGGTCGCCCCACGCTGGTGGGCGCCAGCACCGGTCTGGTTGCGGGCCTTGTGGTGGTCACGCCCGGCGCGGGCTTTGTCGAGCCGTGGGCAGCGCTGGTTATGGGCCTGATCGTATCGCCCGTCTGCTACCTGGCTATCAGCCATCTTAAGACCAAGTTTGGCTACGACGATGCGCTCGACGCGTTTGGTTGCCACGGCATCGGCGGCATCTTGGGCGGCGTGCTCACGGGCCTGTTCTGCGTGCCGGAGCTTTCGTGGACCGGTAAGGGTGGCCTGTTCTACACGGGCGATGTGTCGCTGCTGGTCTCGCAGATCTTGGGCATTGTGGTGACGGTCGCTATTGTGCTGGTGCTCGATTTGGTGATCGCCGCGGTGGTCAAGGCGCTATTCCACGGCAGCCTGCGCGTGGACGAGGCCGACGAGGCGCTGGGCCTGGATGCGAGTCAGCACGGCGAGAGCGCATACCCTTCGTTCTCCGGACTCGATTAGCAGCTTCCCCAAGCACCGCACCTTGCCGTTCAATCGTCGCTCACGTACTTAAGTACGCTTCGCTCCTCTTTCACGGCAATCTGCGGCACTTGGGAAACCTGCTAAGACCAGTCAGTTGAACTTTTTGATCTCTGAGGTTGGTTCGCGGCACCTGGAAAACCTGTGCCATGTGAAGGACAATCAATTTCTTTTTTTGAAGAGAGGAATTCACTATGAAGAAGATTACGGCGATCGTTCGTGCCGAAAAGCTTGAGGTTCTTAAAGACGCGCTGTTTGCTGCTGATGTTCGCGGTATGACTATCAACCAAGTGCAGGGCTGCGGCGCGCAGCATGGCTGGAAGGAATACGTGCGCGGCAACGAGTTGCTTGTCAACACGATCCCTAAGGTGCAGTTCACCCTCATCTGCGCCGATGAACATGTCGATGGCATTGTTGACATCATCTGCAACGCTGCTCGCACCGGTGCCGTTGGAGACGGCAAGATTTGGGTCGAGCCGATCGAGGAGGTTATCCGCATCCGTACCGGCGAACACGGCCCCGCCGCGGTGTAGAATCGACCGCCTGCCATCCGCAACGTTAAAATGCTGCAATGAGGCACAAGACTTGCGTTGCGGATGGACGGATTATGGGTCGTAATAAATATCCCGAGGAGACGGTCGCGAAGATTCTCGACGCGGCGCTGGAGCTATTCTGCGCACAGGGTTATGAGGGGACGAGCATTCAAGACATTGTCGACCGCCTCGATGGCATGACCAAGGGTGCTGTCTATCATCACTTTAAGAGCAAAGAGGAGATTTTCAACGCCGCATTTGATCGGGCAATGGCTCCGATTGTTGAGCACCGTCGCTCAATGCTTGGTATCGGCAATATGACCGGAGCCCAAAAGCTCAAGCGACTGTACGCGCCCGAGTCTGTCGTTCCACAAATTGAGCTATGGACACGCATGCACCCTGCAGCGGATCCGGTAAAAAGCTCGCGTCTACTGGCGATGCAGTACCAGGGCTCGTTTGACGAGTCGGCCGATGGCTGTCTCTTGCCAGTGATCGAGGAGGGCATCGCCGACGGTTCCATTGCGTGCGAATGCCCGCACGAAGCGGCGGAGGCCGTATCGTTGTTGGCGAATCTTTGGCTGCTGCCATTGTTCCGTCCGCTCGAGTCCAAGGAGCGAATGCTCGCTCGCGCACAATGTTTGGCGCAGATGGCGGCCGCGGTGGGGCTCGATTTGGGTAATGAAGTGCTTCAGACAACGGCGCAGATTTGGGACGTATGGGACCGCGCCGGGTGGTAATATAGATACCAACGGTATGTAATTGATTTATGAGGGTAGCTACGGCTGCCCTTTTCAAGTCATTAAATACATACTAACGGTATGTATAGGGGTGGGCTTATGGCTGGAATGCGGAGGAGTGGCGTCTCGTTGACGCAA
>UROJ01000084.1 GCA_900549335.1 uncultured Collinsella sp. | reverse complement strand
CTTGTGAGCGGTCGCGCATGGCAAAGACATCGTCCATGGTCGGACCCCACTGACGCAGCAGGCCCTTGAGGTCGGAATACCGCTCGCGCATGCGAGCGAGCTCACGAGGATCGAAGGCGACCCCATCGCGATAGGCGCGCAGCTCGTTGGCACAATCCTCAAGCGAGATGCAGGCATCCGAAAGCGCATCGGCAATGTCGCCCAGCTTGCGGTCAACGGTCGCCATACGTGAAAGCTCGGCCACGGCGCCATTCAAGGCATCGAGCGCTCCCCCTTCGGCGGCAAGCGATGCATGGGCATCGTTAGCTGTGGCAACCAGCACCTCGGCATGTTCGGAGCGCGGCAGCAGTTCCTCGAGTTCCTCATACTCACCCGGCTTAGGGTCGACCTCGCCGATGCGCTCGAGGGCAAAGCGCGCCTCCTCGACGCGGCTCCCCTGCGCACGCGAGGCCTCCTCGACGCGACGGACCTCCTTAGCGGCCGCGCACGAGGCTTTAAAGCAAGCACGGTAGTGCTCGAGCGCCTCGAGCGCAGAGCGCCCCGCCCACGCATCGACCATCGCAACGTGATGCGCCGGTTCGAGCAAGCGCTGGTGCTCGTGCTGGCCGCACAGATCCATCATCACGCCAACGCGCTCCGAAAGCTCGCGCACACTGGCAATGCGGCCGTCAATCTTCACGCGGCTGCGGCCCTCGGCAGAAAGACTGCGCTGTACGGTAAAGCCTTCCGTGTCGTGTGGACCGTCGAACAGCCGCGCCTCGACACTCGCCAGCGTCTCGCCCTCGCGCACCGTCGACGAATCCGCACGCTCACCCAAAATAAGCTTGAGCGCCGAGAGCAGCGCGGTCTTGCCGGCGCCGGTCTCGCCGGTCAGGGCAGTCAGACCGGCACTCGGCACCAGCGTCGCCTCGCGAATGAGTGCAATGTTAGAAACCTGCAGCTCATCGATCATGACGGACTCCGTAGAATACGCGGCTCACCGAGTTATAGAAGCTCTCGGGGCCGTAATCCAGCAGCAGCACATCTCCGGGCCCGCGGCGCACGGCCACGCTCTCAACGGTGCCATCGCAGGTAATAAACTGTCCATCGATAGCGATCGCCGGCACGCTCGGGCGATCATCGGACATAAAGATTTCGACGACATCACTCGGCGAGGTCAAAAAGGCACGAGCCTGAATGGTGTGCGGCGCAATGGGTACGCAGACCATGCCCGTATAGTCGGGGCTCACGATGGGGCCGCCGGCACTGAGTGCGTAACCCGTAGAACCAGTCGCCGTGGACACGACCACGCCGTCGCCACGCAGTCGATCGATATGGTGGCCCGACACCGTGATGTCGAACTCGACCATATCGGACAGCGGACCGCGGGTAAGCGCCATGTCGTTGAGGGCGAAGGTGCGCACGACATCCTTCGTACCGTCTTCGCGCACGGACACGATATCCGCAGCGATGGTGGCGCGACGGCTCACGTGCAGCTCGCCGGAAAGGGCATCGCTCACGACCTTAAGAATGTCGCGCTCCTCGGGGCTCGCAGCAGTTAAAAAGCCCAGGTGACCATAGGAAAGACCGAGGATAGGAATCTCGCGATGGTTGAGGATGCGGGCAGCGCGCAGCAGCGTGCCGTCGCCGCCGAGCGTAATGACCAGATCGGAGCCGTCAATATCAGGCGTGCTTTGAATCTTCGATCGCTGATCGGCAGCCCATGCGACCTCATAGCCCTGGCGCGTCAGCCAAAGCTCGAGCATCAGGCCGCTCTCGACCGCCTCTTGCTTGTAGTAATTGGGAACCAGAAAGACCTTCATAGCGTTGCAGCTTTCTCGCTCAAAACCGAAACCTGGGATTGCAGCTCATCGTCGGTACGTTCACCGGGGGCAAATCTCGTGCCGTACAGGAAAAACTCAACGTTTCCCTTGGCACCATGAATGGGCGACACGCACACATCGACCGGGAACAGCCCCTTGGCAGCAAAGAGTTCAACTGCCGCAACGAGTGTATCGCGGCGCACGACGGGATCGGTCACAATGCCGCCCTCGCCCACCAGCGCCGCCGGAGCCTCAAACTGCGGCTTTACGAGCGTGCAAAACGAACCCGAAGGCTTCAGGCACGCCAGCACGGCGTCGATGATATTCGCAATACTCGTAAAAGACACATCGCACACGGCCAGATCGATAGCACCGCCGTAGCCGAGCTCGGGCAACTGCGTCACATTCGTGCGCTCGTGGAGCGTCACACGATCGTCTTGGCGCAGCGACCAGTCGAACTGGGCACGGCCTACGTCGACCGAGACAACAGTCGCAGCTCCGCGCTTGAGCAGGCAATCGGTAAAGCCGCCAGTAGAGCAGCCAACATCCAGACAGGCAAGGCCCGTCGGATTGATGCCAAACGCATCAAGCGAGCCTTCGAGCTTAAGACCGCCGCGGCCAACATAGGGAATGCGCCCCTTCACGTGCAGCGGCAGGCCCGGGATCACCTTAAGGCCCGGCGAAGTTAAACGCTCGCCCCCACTCGAGACCAAGCCGGCCATAAGAGTGCGAAGGGCATCCGCGCGATCGGCGCAGATGCCCTGTGAAATCAGTTCGTCATCAAGACGCACGCGTTTCATGAATGCCATCAACCATTCGTATCCGGAGATGCGGCCTAGCTATCCTGGGATTCGTTTGCCGCATCCTCATCGTATTCCTGCTCGAGCTTGTCGGCCTCACGCGGCGTCAGCTCAAACTTGTCGACCATATCGACCGCGCGGGAGCCAAGCTCAATCGCCTCGTCAAACAGATCGAGCGAACGCTCCAAGGACGTATCCTTGGAGCGAACGGTAGCGATGATCTGGTCCAGACGGTCCGAGATCTCGTCAAAGTTGCGGACGGAACCCTCTGGCATGGCTACTCCTCGACGGAGTCGGCCTCGACGGCCTCAGCAGCGTCCGAATCCTCGGCCAGCACACCAGCCTCAGCCTGAGCAACCGCAACCTTTGCGGCAACCTCAGCAGCCTGTGCCTCCTCGCGAGCGCGATCCTCGGCCAGCAGCTCCTGGTATAGGTCCTCGCCCGGCAGCTCCTCGCTGCGAGCGATCTTACCCAGCACGCCGTTGACGAACGACGCGGACTGGTCGGTGCCATAGGCCTTGGCAAGCTCGACGGCCTCGTTGATCACGATGGCGTCCGAGACCTCCTCGTCGGTGAGGAAACGCATCTCGTAAACGGCGATACGCAGCAGATTGCGGTCGGCGCCGGGCATGCGCATAAGATCCCAGTTCTTGGCAACGGAGCGCAGAGCACAGTCGATGCGGTCGATATGCTCGTAGGCACCTCGGCACAGCTCCAGCGCATAGGGATCGAGGGGACCCTTCGAGATCAGGAAATCACCCTCGAGGACGCGCTCGAGCGGGCTGTCCGTGGCCTCGGCCTGGAACAGCAGCTGTAGCGCCTGACTGCGGGCAAGCGTACGCCCGCGATAAACCTTAAGGCTCAAAGGTTACTCCTTGGGGAAAACGAGGCCGTCGATGCAAACGTCAACGCGCTCGACCTCAACGCCAACCTGGGCATCGATGGCGGCGACCACGGCAGCGCGAACGGCCTCGGCGAGTTTCTTGAACGGATAGCCAAAGAACACTACGACGCGCACGGTGAGTGCAAGCTTGTCGCCAACGACCTCGGCCTCGACCGCCGGCTCGGAAGCCGGGGCCTTGGACGAGAGCATCATGGAGACAAGGTTGGTGGCAAGGTCCTTGACGCCAACGGAGGCGATGCCCTCGACATCGGACACGGCGCGCGAGACGATGGCGGTCAGAACATCGGGCGAAATGCCGATGCCGTCAATCTTGATTTCCTGGGGCATGAGTCCTCCTAGAAAAGTTGGTTGCTAGACGCGGGAGACGAACTTGCCGTCGCGGGTGTCAACCTTGATGACCTCGCCCTCGTTGAGGTACATGGGGACCTGGATGACAGCGCCGGTGTCGATCGTGGCCGGCTTGGTGGAACCCTGGACGGTGTCACCCTTAAAGCCCGGGTCGGTTTGGACGATGGTGGTCTCGATGAACATCGGCGGAGTCACGCCCATGAGCTCATCGTCAGCGAAGAGCAGCTGGCAGATGTCGTTCTCGCGCAGCCACTTGGAGTTCTCGCCCACCATGTCCTCGGGAACGGGAACCTGCTCATAGGACTCGTTGTCCATGAAGATGTAGTCGGTGCCATCGTTGTAGAGGTACTGGAACTCACGGGTGGTGAGCATGACGCTCTCGAACTTGGTGCCGGCGTTGCAGGTGTTCTCGACGACGCGGCCACTCTTGATGTCGCGGGTCTTGTAGCGCACAAACGCGCCGCCCTTGCCCGGCTTGACATGCTGGAACTCGACGATGGTGTAGACCTTGTCCTTGATGCGGAGACCGAGGCCGTTCTTGAAGTCGGCGGTAGAAATGGTAGGCATAGCGACCTTTCTTGTTATGGGCAGAACGCACAAGCGTCCAAATTACATACGATAGAAATTATACACTTGCAGACGGCGCCTGCGGCGAGCGCATAAAAAGAGAACGCGGGGCGTCCGAATCGATCCGGACGCCCCGCCCCAAACTATCTACCGAAGTAGACTAGCAGTCGATAACGTGCAAGTCGTGCGGGGTCTTGGTGAAGGGCTCGTAGCCGTTCTCGGTGACCACGCCATAGTCCTCCAGGCGCACGCCGCCCACGCCGGGCAGGTAGACGCCGGGCTCCATGGTGATAACCGAGCCGACCTCGATGGTGTTCTTGCTGCGGTTGAAGTTGGGCAGCTCGTGGATGTCGATACCGACACCGTGGCCCAGGCCATGGTTGTAGTAATCGCCATAGCCGGCATCGCCGATGATCTTCTTGGAAAGCTTGAAAATGTCGTTGCCCTCGACGCCCGGATGGATGGCGGCGACACATTCCTCGTGCGTACGGCGCACGAGTGCGTACAGGTCGAGCTGCTCCTGGGTGGGCTCGCCCATCACGACAGTGCGCGTCATGTCGGAGCGGTAATCGCAATAGCCCGCGCCATAATCCATGAGAACGAAATCGCCCTTCTCGATCACGCGGTCGCTCGGCACGGCATGCGGGTTGGCGGTGTTGGGACCGCTCGCCACGATGGAGCCAAAGGCAAGGCTGTCGGCGCCGTTGGCGAACATAAAGTTCTCGAGCTCGTTGCGAACCTGCTTCTCGGTCATACCAGGCTTAATAAAGCCGAGCATGTGCCGGAAGGCGGCGTCGGTGATCGACTGTGCGTGGCGCATGAGCTCGATCTCCTCGGCATCCTTGATAGCGCGCATCTTGCGGATGTCGTCGTGCATCAGCGGCAACATGCAGGCGACGGAGCGGTCCTCCAAGCCGCGCTGAATGCCCTGGTAGAAGATGATCTGCATGTCGTCCTCGACAGCGCAGACGCGGCACTTGTTGGCCGCAATCTTGCCGGCGACCCAACCGGGGATGGTGCCCTCGTCCATGTCGTAGACCCAGGGGCTGCCGGCGGGCGTGTTCTCCTCAAAGCTGTTGAGGTAGCGCGAGTCGGTGTGGAACAGGCACTGGTCGGCCGTAATAAACGCAGCGTGCGGGAACTCGAAGGTGTAGTCGAAGACGCCCTTAACGCCCGTAAGCCAACGAAGGTTGGCCTCGTCGCGCACCACGATGGCGTCGTAGCCACGCTCGGCCATCAGGGCGCGGACACGCTCGATACGACCAGCAGGACCGGCAGCAAACTCAGACATGCAGATTCCTTTCTTGTTGTCTCTATATAGACGGGACGGGTCTCAACCGAACGACGGAATCGCATACGATCCGCAACCGATTGGAAACCCGCCCCTCAACATGATACGAAAGACGATGGAAGTCAATAAATCTTAGAGAAGTTCTTTACGAGAAGCCAAGTAGGCGTGAGCATGGCGCTCAAGAACCTCGTCCTCAACGTTCGTTAGGCGAATGGCGCCGAGTGCCGCGGGCAGCGGCAGCATGCTGCGGTTTGAGCGCGCGAACTGCTGTCTGCGGAACTCCTCGATATATGCGGCAGGCTCCAGATCGAAGGCAAGTTCCTCGATACCAAAGTCCTCCAGGCAGTCATCGACCTCAAAGACGTAATCGATATCGAAATCGCAGGCGTCATGTGCTAGGCGCGCCTCAAAGCGCATGCCCTCGGACAACAACTGGTAGGCAGGGACCTGCGAAGCGGCATCGCCCAAGCAGACGCGCAGGGTACGCTCCCCCGTCTTGCCAAAATCGAGCGCATGACGGGCGCTCGGGTTCGTGGCCATCAGTACGTCCTTGCGGGCAGTCTGAGACCATTGAACGGCATTGACGAGCGCGACCTCCTCACCCCCGAGAATCTCGGGGACGGTCTCAGTAAACTGATTCCAGCGGGACTTGCTGCTCGAAAGCATGGTGCCCACAAGTACCGCATAGCCGAGCTTGAGGTCCTCGGGGTCCGCCTCGCGAACAAGGTCAAGGTCACACACGACCAAGCCCGGTTCGGGACGGAACGCGATAGCGGGAAGCGCATTCGCCGACGAGGCGACGAGCGGCTTCATGGTCGTCGCGACCGTGAGCATGGCGTCGAAGGTCGTCGGCAGCAGCGCGCACTCGGTTCGGCCACACCACTGGTTGGCGCACCAGCCAACAACCGAGCAGGTTGCGGCATCGCCAACGGCGACAACCAAATCGTCGCAAGTGATGCGGTTAGCAGACAGGGCGCCAAAGATAGCATCAGCATC
>UROJ01000083.1 GCA_900549335.1 uncultured Collinsella sp. | reverse complement strand
CGAGAGCCAATTTCGCCGCGAGTGCGAGAAGGGCCTGCGCCAGCACTATGGTGACGACTGGGCCACGCGCGAGATCGGTGGCGTCAACATCAAAGAGCGCTTTGAGTACGAATACAAGGTCATCTGCGACAAGGGCTTTGCCGCCTACTTCTTGATCGTTGCCGAGTACGTGCAATGGGCCAAGGACAACGGCATCGGCGTCGGCCCCGGCCGCGGTTCTGCCGCCGGCGCTATCGTCGCCTACGCCATGAACATCACCGCGTTCGACCCGCTCGAGAACGGCCTGATGTTCGAGAGGTTCCTGTCCCCGCAGCGTACCGAGATGCCCGATATCGATATGGACTTCGACGATGAGCGGCGCCTCGAGGTCGTGGAGCACGTTCGCCAGCTCTACGGTCCCGAGAAGGTCACCCACGTCATCACCTACTCGACCATCAAGGCCAAGCAGGCTATCAACGACGCCGCGCGCGTCCTGGACTACCCGGTCTACATGGGCCAGCGCCTGTCCAAGATGGTCTCGAGCGACCCCAAGGTCAAGCTCAAGCAGGTGCTCGAAAAGCAGCCCGGCAAAGAGGATCTGTTTAACCCCGATTTTGCCGAGGCCTATAAAAAGGACGACGACGCCCGCCGCATCATCGACACGGCGCTCTCGATCGAGGGCCTCACCCGTGGCGAGGGCGTGCACGCGTGCGCCGTTCTGATCTGCCGTGACCCCGTCAACGAGCACGTGCCCACCAAGCTCGACACCAAGGGTGGCGTCGAGATTACCCAGTACGAGGGCCATACCGTTGCCGACATGGGCCTGCTCAAGATGGACTTCTTGGGCCTGCGCACGCTGACGGTTATCTCCAAGGCCAAGGCAAACATCAAAAAGAACTTCGGCATCGACATCAAAGAGGAAGAGATCCCCTTTGACGACCCCGAGATCTTTAAGCTCATGGGTTCCGGCCACACCGCCGGCGTCTTCCAGGTCGAGTCCGCCGGCATGACGGCTACGATCAAGAACATGAAGCCCACCGAGTACAAGCACGTCGTAGCATTGATCGCCCTATACCGCCCGGGCCCGCTGGGCGCCGGCATGGTCTCGTCCTACATCAACCGTATGAACGGCAAGGAGCCGGCCGTCTCCTACGACGACCGTCTGGACGACATCCTGGGCGAAACCTACGGCACCATGGTCTATCAGGAGCAGGTTATGCTCATCTCCGTCGAGATGTGCGGCTTCTCCAAGGGCGAATCGGACTCGCGTATCCGTAAGCCCGTGGCTAAGAAGAAGATCAAACTGCTCACGTCGACGGTGCTGCACTGGGAGGATGGCTCGGACGAGACCACCTACGACCACTGGATGAACGGCGCTATCAAGAACAACTACACGCGCGAGGTCGCCCAGAAGATTTGGGACGATGTTCTCGAGTTCGCGTCTTACGCCTTTAACAAGTCGCACTCTGCCGGCTACGCCATCCTGGTTATGCAGACGGCGTGGCTCAAGGCGCACTATCCGCACGAGTACATGGCGGCCGTTCTGACGTCCTATACGGGTAAGACCGACAAAATCGTGCACTACGTCTCGGCATGCCGTCACGACGGCATCCCCGTGCTGTCGCCAGATGTCAACGAGTCCGGCACCGAGTTCACGGCTACAAAGGAGGGCGTGCGCTTTGGTCTGGCCGGCATCCGCGGCGTGGGTACCGGCGTGGCGCAGGCGATTATCGCCGAGCGCGAGGCGGGCGGCCCGTTTAAGACGCTGCACGACTTTGTCGAGCGCGTGGACTCGAGCCAGGCCAACCGTCGCGTAATCGAATCGCTGATCAAGGCAGGCGCCTTCGACTCCACGGGGTATCCGCGTCGCCAGATGATGCACTTTGTGGATAAGAACAACCCCGAGAACATCATCGATGCCGCGATAAAGCGCCAGAAGGACCGCGCGAGCGGCCAGACCTCGTTCTTCGATATGTTTGGCGACGTTGAGGGCTCGGGCTTCGAGGTGAGCGTGCCAGATCCGGACGGCCAGGAATGGGACCGCCACCTCAAGCTGAGCCAGGAGAAAGAGGTTCTGGGCATCTATGTCTCGGACCACCCGCTGCGCCCGTTTGAGTATGCACTAGCCAAGGCGCGTGACTTTTCGTTCTCGCAGATCGACACCGGTTACGAGGTACAAAACCCCACGGGCGGCACCATCAACCAGGAGATTCCCGAGGGCAAGGCGCTGTGGTGGGCCGGTATGGTCTCGAGCGTGTCCAAGCGCGTGACCAAAAACGGCGACCCCATGGGCATCGTGCAGCTCGAGGACATGGAAGGAGAGGCCACCGTCGTGGTGTTCCCCAAGACCTACAAGGAGGCCGAGGGGTACCTGTACGGCGAGGTCGATCCCGAGACAGGCGCGCAGCTGTCCGACGCCTTTGTGCGCATCAAGGGCAAGCTCGAGCGCTCGGACCGCGGTGACCAGATCATCGCGCAGGAGATTGTGCCGCTGGAGCTCAACGAGGAGAATAACAAGCCCAAGGTGTTTGAGGTCATGGTGCCCAACAGCCGCTTTAGCCAGGGCAATATGGCGCGCCTGGCCACGGTGCTCACCGCTAACCCGGGTGGCGATCGCGTGGAGATCTTTATCGAGCAGGTGGACGGGCGCGTGCTGCGCGCCGAGGTGCCTGCCAAGGTCAACGCGCGCTCGATTCCGCTGCTGGCCGAGGCCAAGGCCATCGTGGGTAACCAAGGCCGCGTGACGGTGATCTAAGCTACCCCGGGTGAGATTGGAGGAAGTGATGGCGCAGGGGACGTTTGTGCAGGCGCTTCGCAAAGAGGCGGCGTTGAGCGGCACCTTTATGAAGGGGCGTTCGCTCATGCTTAACGGCGCCGTGCTGTCGATCGAGGACAGCGGCTCGCGCTTCTCCAAAAACGTGACGGTTGAGGGCTCGGTGCGCGGCTCGCGCGGCGACCTGTACAAGACGCACGTGGCGCTCGACATGGACGAGCACGAGGTTATCGACTACGACTGCGACTGCCCCGCCGCATACCGCTATCCCGGTATGTGTAAGCACGCTATTGCCACGGCGCTGGCGTATTTGGATGCCAGCGGCGCCGAGCCCGTCGAAGGTTTGCGCACGCCGGTTCGCACGTTTACGGCGCAGCCGAAACAGCCCGCGCGCGCCGCGTCCGCCGCGCCGGCCGTCAACCCCAACTTTCCCTTCCCGGCGCCCGTCCCCACGAGCCCGAGCCTTGTGGCGGCGCTTTCCGATCTTTCGGACGCGCGCATGGATGAGCTGGCGAGCATGCGCCGCAAGCTCGCCGGCACAGTCGACCCCGATGCCCCCAAGGCGGTATTGGAGCCCTCGCTGGTGCCGTACTACAATCCGCTGTTTGCCGACCGCTTTAGCTGGGCGCTCGAGCTTCGCATCCGCTGTGGCTCGGTGTCCTACGTGGTCAAGGATATCGACGGCATGGCCGATGCCTATGTCCGAGGCGGCACCTTCTCGTACGGCAAGAAGCTCACGTTTGTCCATACGCCCGAAGCCTTTGACGAGGTTTCGGTGCGCCTGCTCGACCTTGTTGTGGCAACGGTTGTGTATCTGAGCGACATCACGAGTTCGCGTTCGGCGTCGTACGATTTTGCACGCAGCGGCTTTGTCGCCGAGCGCCAGCTGCCGCTGTCCGAGCATGACATCGTATACATGCTGGACTTGCTACCTGGCCGGACCATTTCCTTTGAGCCCGCCTGGTCGCGGGGAACGACAACGCATCGTTCCTATGAGGTAGCGGTTGAGTTGTCGCCGGTGGGGGAGGACGAGGCCTCGGCAAAACAACCGCCGCTTCTTGCCGCCAAAATCGCGCCGGCGGCCGGTGGCAGCTACGACCTGCGCCTGCCTGCCGATATGTACTGCTTTGCCTCGGGCGACGTTGCCTATCTGGTCGACACGCACCGCGCGCGCCGCGCCGATGCGGCGTTTGCCCAGCATGCCGCACCGTTTCTGTCGCGTCTGTTGCCCTGTCGCACGCCGGTCCATATCGCCGCCGAGCAGGTGGGCGAATTCTGTCGCATGGCGCTGCCCATTTTGCGCGACTACACCGACCTTACCGCGCCCGCTGCGCTCGATACCGTGGCGCCCGAGCCGAGCTTTGCCATGGCGATTGGCGTCGACGATAGGCTCGTGACCTGCAAGATTACGGTTAGCTACGGCGACTGGTCGGCAGATCTCTTTAGCCTGGGTGCTCCGGGAAGCCCCTTCGAAGACCAGCGCCCGGGCGTGCCGCCGCGCGATGAGGTGGCAGAGTTTCGCGTTATGGACACGGCGGCTCTGTATTTCGACTTTTACGAGGGCGGCCTGGCGTTTGAGGAGCGCGATGACGCCCGCTTGTTCTGCCTGCTGACCGAGGGCCTGTCCGCCCTGTCCGAGCTGGGCGAGGTCATGCTCAGCGACCGCCTGCGCCAGATCTCGGTGCGCCCTGCGCCCAAGCTTTCGGTGCGCGCGACCGTCAAGAGCAACCTGCTCGATGTCGAACTGGGCGCGAGCGGTCTTTCGGCGGCAGATCTTGCCATCTATCTGGACTCGTACAAGCGCCACCAGACGTTTGCGCGCCTGACGTCCGGCGACATTGTACGCCTGGACGAGGGTGCCCGCGCCGCGTTTGGTCTTGCCGAGGACCTGGGTGTCGACGCCGTCGACCTGCTCGATGGCGTGTCGCTTCCCGCGTCGAGTACCCTGTTTGTCGATAGCATGCTCGCGCGCACGCCGGCGTTCGAGGCCGATCGCGACGCCGCGTTCCGCCGCACCGTCGAGCGCCTGGATACGCTCGGCAAGATGGACTTTACGGTACCTGCCTCGCTCAAGGCCACACTGCGCGGCTATCAGGTCGACGGCTACCAGTGGCTCGGCTCGCTCGAACACCTGGGCCTCGGCGGCATTTTGGCCGACGACATGGGCCTGGGCAAAACCCTGCAGATGATCGCGCATATCCTGGCGCGCGTGGAAGCGGGAGACGCCAAGCCCACGCTCGTGGTATGCCCCGCGTCGCTCGTGTATAACTGGACTGCCGAGCTGGAGCGCTTTGCGCCTTCGCTCGACGTGTGCGCCATTGTGGACGCCAAGGCTCAACGCCGCGTGCAGATCGCCGGCGTGGCCGAGCATAACGTGGTCGTGACGTCGTACGACCTCATGCGCCGCGATATCGACGAGTATGCCGAGCAGGACTTTGCCCGCGTCGTGCTCGACGAGGCCCAGTACATTAAAAACCCGCTCACGCAGGTGGCGCGCGCCGCAAAGCGCCTGCCGGCCGGCGTGCGCTTTGCCCTGACGGGCACGCCCATCGAAAACCGCCTGTCCGAGCTCTGGAGCATCTTCGACTTCTTGATGCCGGGCCTTTTGGGGACGCGCGAGTCGTTTGCCAAGCGCTTTGAGAGCCCCATCGAGCATGCCGAGGGCGATAGCGCCGCTCGCCTACAGTCGCTCGTGTCGCCGTTTGTGCTGCGCCGTGTTAAGGAAGACGTGGTGGCAGACCTGCCCGAGAAGATCGAGGACACCGTCATGGCACAGCTCACCGGCGAGCAGCGCAAGCTTTACCTGGCCAACCAAGACCGCATCGCCCAGCAGGTGCAGCATCGTGAGGCATCCGAGTTTAAGAAAGACAAGCTCAAGGTGCTCGCCGAGCTCACCAAGCTGCGCCAGATTTGCTGCGACCCGCGTCTACACTACGAGGACTACAAGGCGGGAAGCGCCAAGCTCGACGCTTGCATGGAACTCGTGCACGGTGCGCTCGACGGCGGGCACCACATTCTGCTGTTCAGCCAGTTCACTGGCATGCTCGATATTATCGGCAAGCGCTTGGCCAAGGAGGACGTCGGCTTTCTTAAGCTCACGGGCGCTTCGTCTAAGGAGAGCCGCGCCAAGATGGTCGCGCAGTTCCAAGCGGGCGAGGTGCCGGTGTTCTTGATTTCGCTCAAGGCGGGTGGCGTGGGCCTTAACCTGACGGCTGCCGACGTGGTCATCCATTACGACCCGTGGTGGAACGTGGCCGCGCAGGACCAGGCGACCGACCGTGCGCACCGTATTGGCCAGCAACATACCGTGACCGTGTACAAGCTCATCGCCAAGGACACGATCGAGGAACGCATCATGCAGATGCAGGAGTCCAAGCGCGACCTAGTCAACAGCGTGCTCGGCGGCGACGGCATCTCGTCGGCGCTGTTTACCCGCGAGGATGTTCTGGCGCTGCTCGGCGGCGACGGGCGCTAGTCTCGCTCGTTATGTGTTCATTTGCCATGCCGTGGATGGTTCGCCTGCCTTTGGGCATAAGAAGCATCGAGAACACCGGCACATCAGCAAAGGAGAACATCATGGCGAAATTCTTTAAGGACCCTGACGGCAAGCTCATCGCTGCCCTTGGCGACGACGTTGCGACCCCTGCCGGTTGCACGGAGCTGACCGCAAACACTGAGGACGCGGCGCACGAGAAGCACGTGCCCGTCGTTGAGAGCGAACGCGACGGTCACGTGATCCGCGCACGCGTGGGCTCGGTCGAGCATCCTATGGTGCCCGAGCACTACATCGAGTGGATCGCCCTTGAGGCCGAGGGCCGTCTGGAGGTCCACTACCTCCAGCCCGGCATGAAGCCCGCGACGTTTTTTGCCGGCGGTTCCAAGACCGGTACCGTCTATGCCTACTGCAACCTGCACGGGCTGTGGTCCGCGACGTTCTAGGAGCGCGCCCCCGCTCGGGGTATCATAGCTAGCATAAGCACATGCGAG